>JBJTAA010000440.1:0-2501 GCA_046090525.1 Planctomycetota bacterium | reverse complement strand
GATGGCCAAGCGGGCCGCCGTGCCGATCGTGCCGGTGGCGATCGTGGGCGCCTTCGACTGCTGGCCGCGGTCACGGCGGTTTCCGCGACCGGGGCGAATCCGCCTCGAGTTCGGCCGCGTGATTCCGGCCGCCGAGGTGGCAGCCTGCGGCGAAAAGGAACTCTTCGACATGTGCGTGGCCCGGATCCGCGAACTCGATGCCCGCGGCCGCGCCGCGCTGTCACGGTGACCCCGCCGTCGCCCCGCCGCGGGCCCGCTTGAACGGGTCGATCGTCCCACCGCCGGGCCCCGGCGGCGGCTCGTTGGCCGAACCGCTGAAGGGGAGCAGTTTGGGCCAGCCGAGGCTCGTCCCGGGCCACGCGGAGGCCGCGTCGGCCGGGGGGGCGGCGGCGACCGGTGGCGTCGGCTGCGGGGCGAGCAGATCGGCGGGGGATGGGAAGGCGGCGCTCGGCGCGTTCGGCGGCGCGGATGTCGAGACGAGCGTGGCGGGTGTGCCAGGCGCGACCCGCTCGAGCGTCCGCACCGACACGTCGTCGAGCCGCGCCTCGCCGAGGCCGGAGAGGGCGAAGGTGACGACCAGCGGCTCGCCCGCCGCGTCCGCGGGCACGATCCGGTGGAGCACCAGCCGGCGCCAGTCGCGGGTGGGCCCGACCCGCTCGGCGAGCGCGGGGCCGCCGAGCGAGTCGAAGATGAGCAGGCCGTCGACGCTGCCCGTGATCGGCTCGGGCACCATCACGCGGGCGGAGATCTCGATGAGCTTTCCGGCCGGGGCGGCCAGCGGCGGTGTCGTGATCCACACCGGCGGCGTCTCGAGCACCACGGGCGTCGCCTCGGCATCGGCCGGCGTCGCGACGAGCCTGAGGCAGCCGCGGCCCGCGGCGGGCCGTGAGCGGCTCACCTCCACCGCCGTCCGCACATCGCCCTGCGGTCGGGCGAAGTGCCGCCACCCTCCCTGGGCCAGCGGCTCGAGCGCCTCCATGTCGCCCCCCGCGAGCAGTTCGGCGCCCGGTGTCGTCTGGGCCTTCGCGACCACGAACTGCCAGGCCTCCGCGAGCGTGGCGTCGGAGCAGGCGAGCGGGCTGGCCACCATCGACCCGTCGGCCTTGACGGCGTTTTCCCAGATCCGGCGCTCGAACTGGCCGGCGATGGCGGCCGCCTTGCGCAGCGACCGCGAGGCGGTGGCGGGATCGCTGGCCACGAGCGCCTCGCCGGACTGTGCCAGCCGGCCCGCCTCGGTGAGCATGGGCACCGCCGCGACGGGCGGCGGACCGCTGAACGCCTGGGGCGGCAGGCGGCCGAGCAGTTCGCCAGCGGCGGCGAGCGACTGCGACGCGAGGCTCCGGGCCGAGGCCAGGTCGAGGTCGGCCAGCGACTTGAGCTGGCCCTGCACGCTCGCCGTCACGGCCGGGTCGCCGCTGAAGAGCACGACGGCATGGGTCGTGAAGTCGTCGAGCAGCACGGACACACCCCCCGTGACCCGTTGCTGCCGCACCGGCCGCAGGCCGCCCCCGGAAATCTCCCAGGCCTGGTGGGCCTCCGGCACCCCGGGCACGAGGATCGACAGCGGCACGCTCTCGCCGGGGACGTCGGCCCCTTCGTAGCGGCGGGCCACCACCTGCGACCCCTGCACGCAGCGCCAGGCCAGCACGATCCGCGCCCGGGCCGCCTCCATCACGAAGGCCTGCACCTCCCGGCTGCTCGTCTGGGCCCGCGAGGCGAATCGGCCGGCGGCTCCCCAGGGCTCGAGCGTGGCGAGCCGCAGGTTCATTTCCTTGACGGCGGCGGCCCGCATCCGGGCCTCGGCCTCGTCGCCATCCAGCCGCCGCGACGAGGTGAAGAGGATGCCGCGCACGCCCCCGGCCACCGCGGAGAACGCGGCCAGCGTCAGGCTCTCCGGGTCGATCGCCAGCCCGCGGCCGCCCACGCCGGCCAAGGCGGAAGCCTGGCGGGCGGCCGCCGGGTCGATCTCGGTGGCGAGCGTCGCGAGGAACGGTGTGCCGGGGCGGGCGAGCCGCGGCCGCTGCCGCAGCCATTCGAGCCAGTCGACGAGCTCGAGGCTCGTGCCCAGCACGGTGCGCCGGGCCACGAGCATGTCGACATGCCGCGACACCACCCGCAGGCCCGAGTCGGCCGAGCCGATGAGGGGCCGGCCCGGCCTGGGGTCGCAGGCCCGGATCCGCCGGCCCCGCTCCGCGAGTTCGGTCACGGATTCCTCGGAGAGGCCGCTGCCGAGATCCCAGGCGAGCACGCGATCCCAGTTGCGGAGCATCGGCACCCGCTCAGGCTCGGTGAGGTCGACGTCGGGGATCGGCGGCGGCGGGCAGACGATCCAGAGCCCGGCTTCGCGGGCCTCCGCGAGTTGGTCACCGGCGGCCGGGGCCGGAAGTCGGACGCAGTTGAAGCCCAACTCCGCGAGCGTCGCGAACGGTTCGCCGTTCCAATCGATGGCCCGGGGAAAGAAGGGCAGGCCATCGACCTCCAGCACGCCGCGGGCCAGGCCG
>JBJTAA010000439.1:0-2712 GCA_046090525.1 Planctomycetota bacterium | reverse complement strand
AGCGCCCCGGCCACGGCCTCGTTGGCCGCGAGCATGAACTCCTCGATGATCTGGTGGCTCTCGGTGTTCTCGACCACGTGGGCCCCGGCCACGCGGCCGTCGCGGTCGAGGTCGATCTTCACCTCCGGCATCTCGAGCTGGAGCGAGCCGCGGGCCATCCGCCGGCTCCGCAGGATCCGGGCGAGGTCGCGCATCCGACCGAGCAGGGCCCGCACCTCGGGCGTCATCTCGACCGTGCGGGTCTCCGGGTCGGCCAGGAAGACATCCACCTCCTCGTAGGTGAACCGCCGGCAGCTCTTGATCGCCGAGGGCTCGACGGCGGAGTGCACGGGCACGCCCTCGCCCGTGAACTCGATCCAGCAGGTCTTCGCGTAACGGACCTTGTCGGGCTGGAGGCTCGCGAGGTTGTTGGAGACGATCTCGGGGATCATCGGGATCACCCGGTCGGGCAGGTAGACGCTCGTGCCGCGGGCCCGCGCCTCCTGGTCGAGCGGCCCGCCGTCGCGGACGAAGTGCGAGACGTCGGCGATGTGCACGCCCAGGAGCCAGTGGCCCCGCTCCACCCGCTCCAGCGAGATCGCGTCGTCGAAGTCGCGGGCATCCACCGGATCGATGGTGATGATCGTGCGATCGGTCAGGTCGCGGCGGCTCGCGGGAATCGTCTCGTCGAACTCCGCCGCCCGGCGGCGGGCGTCGTCGAGCGCGGCCTCGGGAAACGCCCCCGGCAGGCCGAACTCGTGGATCACCGTCTGCGTGTCGACGCCCACGTCGCCCGCGCGGCCGAGCACCTCCACCACCACGCCCTCGCCGTCGCGAAGATGGGTGGGAAAGCGGACCAACTCCACGACCACCTTGTCGCCCTCGCGGACGCCCTTCGCACCGGGATCGCCCACGGCCACCGGGCGGGCGAAGCCGGTGCCGTCGACCTGCACCCAGCCGATCCTGGCCCGCTCGAAGTAGGAGCCCACGAAGCGGGTGGTCCGCCGCTCGATCACCTCCACGATCTCGCCCGCGGGGCCGGGCCGGCCGACGTCGCGGCCCCGCGCCAGCCGCACGCGGACGGTGTCGCCGCTGGCCGCATCGAGGCTGGCGGCGGCGGCGATGTGGATGTCGGTGGAGCGGTCGCCCGGCAGGGCCCCCTCCGGCCGCACGAAGCCGTAGCCCCCCGCCGCCCGACGGAAGACGCCCGTCACGTCGCCGTCGCGGCGCTGGGGCCGGCTCGCCCGGGCGGCCTTCTCGACGTTCGGCCGCTTGCGGGTCATGGCGTGCGGCCCCGGAAGAACTTCCGCCCCTGCGACTGCTGATACTGCGTCCAGCCGCCGTCGAGCGCGGCCTCGGCCCGCAGCAGTTGGATCGTGCCGGCCATCTTGGCGTCGAAGTGGTCGAGGTGGTGGAGGGCCACGGCCTCGAGCGTCATCGGCAGCCGCGGGGCCCCGAACTCGTAGGCGCCGTGATGGCTGGCGATCATGTGCTTGACCCGCAGCGCCGTCTCGGCGTCGAAGGGTGTGCCCGTGCGGGCCTCGACCGCGCGGATCTTGGCCTCCACGATCTCGAGGCCCAAGAGCACGTGCCCGAGCAGCTGGCCCGAGTCGGTGTAGGAGAAGCCCTTCTCGCTCTCGAGCTCGACCGTCTTGCCGATGTCGTGCACGAGCACGCCCACGAGCAGGAGATCGCGATCCAGGTCGGGATAGAGCGGGGCCACGAGGTCGGCCAGCCGCAGGAGATTGACGACGTGGTCGAGCAGGCCGCCGGAGTAGGCATGGTGGTGCTTGACGCCGGCCGGTGTGGCGGCGAAGCGGTCCATGAGCGCCTGGTCGTCGAGGATCTCGGCCACGAGGGCGTCGAGCGGCGGCCGCAGGCCCGCGAGCAGGCCCCGCAGCTCGGCGAACAGCCGCTCCACGTCGACCGGCGTGAGCACGCGAAACTCCCGCTCGTCGACGGTGCCCGGATCGGCCCGCTCGATGGCGGCGATGATGATCTGCAGCGCGCCCGAGTAGAGCTGCGTGTGGCCGTCGACGCGGACGTAGTCGCCATCCTCGAAGGCGGCGAAGTCGGCGTCGGAGGCGTTCCAGAGGCGGCCGGTGATCGTGCCGCTCTTGTCGGCGAGATCGACCTGCAGGTAGAGCTGCCCGTTGCGGTTGGGCCGCAGCTGCTTGTGGGTCGCCAGGAAGACCTGGTCGACCTTCACCTGGGCCGGCAGTTCCGAGATCAATCGACGCGACATTCTCCGCAGTGTACGGGGGGCGATCGCCCCCCCACAAACGCCGCGGTCGCCGCTACAATCCCGGCCTTCACCGAGGAGCCAAGCGAGCGATGCCGGCCAACGCGATCAGCCCGACCCGGGCCGAGGATTACCCCGAGTGGTATCAGCAGGTGGTGCGGGCCGCCGACCTGGCCGAGCAGTCGCCCGTCCGCGGCTGCATGGTGATCAAGCCCCACGGCTACGCCGTCTGGGAGCGGATGCAGGGGATCCTCGACCGGATGTTCAAGGAGACGGGGCACGTCAACGCCTACTTCCCGCTCTTCATCCCGCTCTCGTACCTCGAGCAGGAGGCGAAGCACGTCGAGGGGTTCGCCAAGGAGTGCGCGGTCGTCACGCACCACCGGCTGGAGCTCGGGCCCGACGGCAAGCTGATCCCCACGGGCAAGCTCGAGGAGCCGCTCGTCGTGCGGCCCACGAGCGAGACGATCATCGGGGCCATGTATGCCAAG
>JBJTAA010000438.1:0-5821 GCA_046090525.1 Planctomycetota bacterium | reverse complement strand
GAGCGACGGCATCTCGATGGGCACGGAAGGCATGAGCTATTCGCTCCCGTCCCGTGACATCATCGCCGACTCGATCGAGACGGTCATGCACGCCCAGTGGTACGACGAACTCGTCGCGATCCCGGGATGCGACAAGAACATGCCCGGCTGCCTGATCGCGATGGGACGGCTCAACCGGCCGTCCCTGATGGTCTACGGCGGCACGATCCGTCCCGGACACCTCGGCGACGGCACGTCGCTCGACATCGTGTCGGCCTTCCAGTGCTACGGAGAGTACGTCGCCGGCCGGATCGACGACGCCCGGCGGACCGACATCGTCCGCCACGCCTGTCCCGGCGCCGGCGCCTGCGGCGGCATGTACACGGCCAACACCATTGCGACGGCGATCGAGGCCCTCGGCATGGCCCTGCCCGACTCGGCCTCGATTCCCGCCGAGCACCCCGACAAGGAGCAGGAGTGCCTGCGGGCGGGGGCGGCCGTGTTGAACCTGCTGGAGAAGGATCTCAAGCCGCGCGACATCATGACCCGCCGGGCGTTCGAGAACGCGATGGTGACGATCATGGCGCTCGGCGGCTCGACCAACGCCGTGCTCCACCTGATCGCGATGGCCCGGGCCGTGGAGGTGGAGCTCGGCCCGGCCGACTTCCAGAAGGTGGCCCGCCGGATCCCCTACCTCGCCGACCTGAAGCCCAGCGGCAAGTTCGTGCAGGAGGACCTCCATGCCATCGGCGGCACGAGCGGCCTGATGAAGTACCTGCTCGACAAGGGGCTGATGGACGGCGACTGCCTGACCATCACCGGCAAGACGCTCGCCGAGAACCTCGCCACCAGCAAGGGTCTGAAGCCGGGGCAGAAGATCATCCGGCCGGTCGAGGACCCGCTCAAGAAGACCGGACACATCACCATCCTCCACGGCAACCTCGCCCCCGACTCCGCCGTGGCCAAGATCACCGGCAAGGAGGGCTCGCGGTTCCGCGGGCCGGCCCGCGTGTTCGACAGCGAGGAGGCGATGCTCGCCGCGCTCGAGCAGGGAGGGATCCAGCGGGGCGACGTCGTGATCATCCGCTACGAGGGCCCCAAGGGCGGCCCCGGCATGCCCGAGATGCTCACCCCCACCTCGGCCCTGGTGGGGGCTGGGCTCGGCAACGACGTGGCCCTGATCACCGACGGCCGCTTCTCGGGCGGGTCGCACGGCTTCATCGTGGGACACGTCGTGCCCGAGGCGCAGGAGGGCGGGCCGATCGCGCTGGTTCGCGACGGCGACATGGTGGTGATCGACGCCGACGCCGCGACGATCGACGCTGAGGTGGACGAGGCCGAGTTCGCCCGCCGGCGGGCGGCCTGGAAGCAGCCGCCCCCCAAGGTGACGCGGGGCATCCTGGCCAAGTACATCCGCTGCGTGGCGCCGGCCTCACGGGGATGCGTGACCGACGAGTGACGATTCTCCGGGGAGGCGGGCCCCGGCGGCGGTAGCGGAGGCCGCGGAATGACCGACGTCGTTCGTGAGCCACCGCAGTCGCTCGCCGCCACGCTCGCCCAGCTCGGTCCGGGAATCCTGCTGGCCAGCTCGATCGTCGGGTCGGGGGAGCTGATCGCCGCCACCACGGTCGGGGCCGAGGCCGGGTTCACGCTCCTGTGGCTGATCGTGATCGGCTGCGGCATCAAGGTGGCCGCCCAGGTGGAGATCGGCCGCCACACGCTCGCGTGGGGCCGCACGCCCCTGGCGGCCTTCGACGCCGTGCCGGGGCCCCGGTTCGCCGGGCGGGGCTGGATCACCTGGGGCTGGGTGGTGATGACGACGCTGATCGTGGTCCAGCAGGGGGGCATCCTGATGGGCGTCGCCCAGTCGCTGGCCGGCGGCGTCCCGCTGACGCGTGAGGGCCGCGAGTGGAACCGCGTCCATGACGCCGCTGCGGCCGCGCGGATCGCCGCGGCCACGGCCCGCCGCACCGGCGACACGGAAACGGCCGCGGCCGAGGCGACCCGGCTCGCCGCGCTCGAGCGCGAGGCCGCGACGCTTCGGCGACCGGCCGACGAGACGATCTGGGCCGTGGTGGTGGCGGTCGCCACGTCGGCCCTGCTGGCGGTGGGCCGCTACCGGCTGATCGAACGGGCCGCGATCGTGCTCGTCTGCATGTTCGTGGTGGTCACGCTCCTGGCGCTCGGGCTGTTGCAGTTCGAGCCCGCCTGGGCGATCTCGGCCGGTGAGTTCGCACGCGGGCTGTCGTTTTCCGTCCCGGCCCGCGATCCGGCGGCGGCCGGCGGCGGCACGGCGCTCGCCACGGCGCTGGCGGCGTTCGGCATCATCGGCGTGGGGGCGTCGGAGCTCATGTTCTACCCCTACTGGTGCCTGGAGAAGGGCTACGGCCGGGCCGTCGGGCCGCGGGAGGATTCGGAGGCGTGGAGCCGCCGGGCCCGGGGCTGGATCCGCGTGCTCGAGATCGACGCCTACGCCTCGATGCTGGTCTACACGGTCGTGACGGTGGCCTTCTACCTGCTCGGTGCGGCCACGCTCGGCCGGCTCGGACTGCGGCCGGACGGCGGCGAGATGGTGCGCACGCTGGGGGCGATGTACGAGCCGGTGTTCGGCGGCTGGGCGGCGAGCTTGTTTCCGGCCGCCGCCTTCGCGGTGCTCTCCTCGACGCTCGTCGCCGCGGCCGACGGCAACTCGCGGCTGATCGGCGACGGGCTGGTGCTGGCCGGGCTCGTGCCGCCCGGCGAGGCGTCGCGCCGGCGCTGGACGCGTCGCGTCGCGACCGCGTGGCCGCTCGTGGCCCTCGGGCTTGCGCTCGCGATCCGGGCGCCGGTGGCGATGGTGCTCGCCAGCGGCGTGGCCCAGGCCATCATGCTCGCGGCCCTGGCGGTGGCGGTGCTGTATTTTCGCTACCGCGAGTGTGAGCCGCGGCTCGTGCCGTCGCGGGCCCGCGACGTGCTGCTGTGGGTGTCGGTGGCCGGCTTCATCGTCGTCGGCCTGTGGACCGCCTGGGAAAAGCTGCAGGGCCGGTGACCGCCCTGGAGTCCGGTCACGCCGTGACCGGATTGGGCGGGATGCCGCGCGAATGCTGGCACGGTTCCGGCGGAACCGGGCTCCTGCATCGGCGTCGTGGCAGGGCGGGCAGTCTGGGTAGCGCCGGGACGATCGGCGGCCAAGATCTCATAAAGCGGCCGGGCGACCCTGTCGATTCTCGAGGCAGTGAGGATTGCCCGGGCTCTGCGGCCTGGGGAAAAGAGTTCGTCTCGGCCGAGGCGATGGGTCGCATGCGCGCGTGCTTTCCCCGAGTCAGGTTCGCCGCCTTGGCTGCGGTGTGGCTGCCGCTGGCAGCGTGGCACTCCGCGCGGGCGGACCAGTTCGAGGGGCTCGTCGTGCCGGCCGTGGAGACCGAGCCGGATGGCATCCCGCTCCCCAGCGTCGCCGCGAAGTTCGGTTCCTTCGACGAGATCTCGGCGGCCATGACGGCGGACCGGGCGCGGATCGCGACGCTCGAGAAGCGGTTGGCGGAACTGGAGGGTACCGAGAAGGCGGCCGAGCAGCTCCCGGCGCCCGCCGCGAAGGACAGCGGCAAAGCCTCGGGCGACAAGCCGAAGCAAGAGGATGAGAAGAAGTCGGAGGAAAAGAAGCCCTACGAGGTCGGCAGCGACAAGAAAACGACGACCTCGTGGGCCGACGGCTTCCAGGCCCAGTCGGCCAACAAGGACTTCCGGGTCAAGATCGGCGGCCGCAGCCAGGTGGACGCGGTCGCCTTCTCCGCGGGGCCCGGGCCCGACCAGCCGCCCACCGAAGGCGGGCTCGATCCGGGACTCGCCGACACCGTCGACCTCCGCCGGGCACGGCTGCGGGTCGAGGGGCGGATGTACGAACTCTACGACTTTGCCTGCGAGTACGACTTCGTCAACCAGATCAACGTCAACAACGCCGTCTTTCCAACGGAGCGCGACTCGGGGCCGTTGACCGCCGTGACCGACTTTTGGCTCCAGGTGCGGGAGGTGCCGCTCCTGGGCATCGTCCGCGTGGGCAACCAGAAGGACCCCTACGGCTACGAGCACCTCACGAGCAGCCGCTGGCTCAACTTCATGGAGCGTTCATTCGCCCAGGACGCCTTCGAAGGACCGTTCAACAACGGCTTCCTGCCGGGCATCCAGATCCTCAACAACAACGAGGCCGGCGACATCGCCTGGCAGGTCGGCGAGTTCAAGAACACGACCAATCCCTTCGGCTTCTCCAACTCGTCGGGGGGCAGCATGACCGTGGGGCGACTGGTCTACCTGCCGGTGTTCGAGGACGAGGGGCGAAAGCTCATTCACCTCGGCATCTCGGGGCGGACGATGGAGCCCCGGCGGCAGTACACGGCCTTCGACGGTTCCGGCCTGCCGGTCGGGGATCCGATCACGGCCGTGCGGTTCCGCAGTCGTGGCAGCATCCGCAACGGGCCCCCCGGACCGCTCAACTCGATCTACGCCGACACCGGCCTGCTCGAGGGCACGTGGCAGAACATGATCGGCCTGGAGTTGGTCGGCAATAACGGCCCCTGGTCGTTTCAGTCGGAGTACTTCGGCTCGTGGCTCTACAACGCCAAGACGACGAGCGCCGGGCCGTACGTCACCAACGGATTTCAGCCGCCGCCGGGCACCAGCGTCGGCACGGTCTACTACCAGAGCTGCTATGCCGAGGTGCTCTACTTCCTCACCGGCGAGAGCCGCACCTACTCCCGCCTGGAGTACCGCTTCGACCGGCCCGTGCCCCACAACAACTTCTATTCCATCCGTGGCCGGAACGGCCGGACGAACCTGAGCGAGGGGGCCTGGCAGGTCGGGGTGCGCTACAACTACCTCTGCCTGAGCGATGGCGAGGTCAACGGCGGCGTGCTCAACGGCTGCACACTGGGGCTCAACTGGCTGCTCAATCCGAACGCCCGCGTCTACTTCAACTACGACTTCACCTATCGTGACTTTGCCAGTACTCCATGGAACAAGGACGGCACCGCTGGCACGAGCTACGACGGCAGCGGCTGGATTTACGGGTTTGGCACGCGGCTGGCGTTCGACTTCTGAAGGCGGATTCTTCTTCCCAGCGGAGGGTGTCATGCGATCGATCGCGGCCATGGCGTTCGGCGGGCTCTCGATCGCCGTCGTGGCGACGGCCATTCAAGCCGGCCAATGTGGCTCGGGCACGGGCTGCACCGGAGGCCGGTGCGAGGCCCGCTGTCGGGCGGCGTGGGAGGAGCAGAAAACGAAGCAGCCTGCCTACGAGATCCGCGGCGAGTACGCCTGTGCCCGCGGCCGCGATCCGTGGCACGCCCCAGAGCCGGAGTGCCGTTGCCGGCCTCCCTGCGGGCAGGTCTACGTGAAAAAGCGGCTCTACAAGTCCGAGGGTGAAGAAATCGTGGAGCGGGTGCCCCGCTACGAGGTGGCGATGGTGCCGGCCGAGCCCTGCGGGTGCGATGCCTGCCGCCGGGGCGGCCGACATGCCTGGGATCCTTTCGGTATTCTCGCGTTCCTGTTCCCCCGTCACTGAGGTGCGCTGATGTCGCTCCGGCTGGTGTTCCTCGCGATCGTCACCGCCGGCCTCGCAGCCTGTGCCGGGCCGGCGCGGGCGCAGAATGACTGGCAGTTTCCGGATCCGTACTTCGGAGCCTTCCAACACCGGGCCGCCGGCACGCCGCAGGCCGAGCGCCGCTATCGGGCGGAGATCGCGCCGCAGCAGCCGCACCGGCTCCACGAGCACCGCAGCCTGCCCGAGAAACCGTCGCGGCCACGGTGGTCGCGGCATCGCAGCCGGGCTCGGGCCGGGTGATCGGGCTCGCCGCACTCGGCAGGCTACAAG
>JBJTAA010000437.1:0-14280 GCA_046090525.1 Planctomycetota bacterium | reverse complement strand
TGGGCATCGGGGCGGCTCCGGGCGGGGATGGAGAGGATGGTGGGTGGCCGGTATTCAACCGCATCGCCCGCGCCGCTGCAAACCGCCGTCCCGACGTGGGCTCGGGTTCGCCCGTGCCCTCTCGCTGGACGTTCACTCCGGTCCTCCAGGCCTCCGTTCACTGCGTGTCCGCTCGCTTCGGCATCCTGCCTGCGCTCGCTTCCACAGCTCGCTCGAGGGCACGGGCAAACCCTCGCAGCCCATGAATGCGCCGCGTGGAATGTCGATCACCGCAGCCTCTGGAACCGCGGCCCATCACCGTCGCCGAGCCGGCCCGCTCACCGCTTCCGCTTCGGCTTGCCGTCCTGGGTCGGGTCGTGGTTCGGGTTGGATACCGGCATCTGCGCCCCGACGTCGGTGAGCCACGCGTCGAGCTTCTCCCGCAGGGCCTTGGCACGGGCGGGCTCGCGGGCGGCAAGATCGGTGGTCTCCCCTGCGTCGGCCGCCAGGTCGTAGAGTTCGTCGCGATCGTCCTCGTAGAAGTGAACGAGTCGCCAGGGCCCCGCGCGAATGGCCGAGTAGGGCGTGGCGCCGCCAGGGTGATAGTGGGGGTAGTGCCAATAGATGGCCTCGCGGTCGAGCGACCCGCCGGAGAGCAGGCCCGTGAGGTCGCGGCCGTCGAGCGGCTGCGTGGGATCGGCCGCCACGCCCGTGCCGGCCAGGATCGTGGCCGGGATGTCGGGCGTGATCACCGGGATGTCGCTCGTGCTGCCGGGCTTCGTGCGGCCCGGCCACGACACGATGAAGGGCACGCGCACGCCCCCTTCGTAGGCCGAGCCCTTGCCGGCTCGCAGCGGGGAGTTGTCGGTGACAGCCGGCAGGCCGCCGTTGTCGCTCGTGAAGAAGATCACCGTCCGGTCGCGGATGCCCAGGTCGTCGAGCGCGGCCACGATCCGCCCGAGCGCGTCGTCCACGCTCTCCACCATGGCGGCATAGGCGTCGTTCCTCGGCCGCTGGCTCGTCGCCGGCCGGGCTGCGTATTTGGCGATCACTTCCTGTTTGCCCTGGATCGGGGTATGGACGCAGTAGTGCGGCATGTAGAGGAAGAACGGCTCTTCCCGGTGGGCCCTGATGAACGCCACCGCCTCGGCCGCCTCGCGGTCGGTGAGGTACTCGCCCGACGGTCCCTCCGCCAGCGTCGGGATCCGGTAGGGTGCGAAGTAGCTCGGCGGCTGGCCGCGGTCGTAGCCGGCGACGTTCTCGTCGAAGCCGTGGCGTTCCGGGAAAAACTCCCGGCCACCGAGGTGCCACTTGCCGATGCTCGCCGTGGCATAGCCCGCAGTCTTGAGCCGCTCGGCCACGGTCGTGGCCTCGAGTGGCAGATGCTTCGTCCAGTCGGGCGGCAACAACCTGGCATGCGGCCGCTCGTGGCCGGCGATCCAGTCGGTGAGGTGCAGCCGGGCCGGGTACTGGCCGGTCAGGATCGCGGCCCGGGACGGGGAGCAGACCGTGCAGGCCGCGTAGCCCTGCGTGAACCGCATCCCGGAGGCGGCCAGCCGGTCGATGTGCGGCGTCCGGAAGAACCCGCTCCCCTGGCAGGCGAGATCCCGCCAGCCCATGTCGTCCACCAGGATCACGATCACGTTGGGCGGGAGCGCCCCGACGTCGGCACCATGGCACCCGCTCGAGGCAGCCGCGAGCCCGACGGCGGCGCCGATCGTGAGCAGCGACAGCCAAACCAGCGTGGACCTGGCGACACGTGCATGCATGATGCCGCTCCGGAGGGACCAGAGGCTGGCGATGGGAATCCCCAGGCCGGCATGGCACAATCTTCGACTCGCGACGAGTCCGGTCGCAAGTCGCCGCCCGCCCGCCTCACGGAGGGGTCACCGCTCACCATGTCGCTTCCGCACCGCTCGCTCGTCGCCGTCACGGCCTGCTGCCTCGTCGCGTTCACGGTCGCTCCGGCCGTGGCCGCGGCCCCCAACGTCGTCTTGATCCTCTCCGACGACCAGCACTGGGGCGACTACGGATTCATGGGGCATGAGCACCTTCGCACGCCCGCCCTGGACCGGCTGGCCCGCGAGAGCCTGGTGTTCACGCGGGGCTACGTCCCCGCGAGCCTCTGCTGCCCCAGCCTGGCGTCACTGATCACCGGTCGCTACCCGCACGAGCACAAGATCGTCGGCAACGATCCGCCCGAACCGCCCGCGAATGCGGTCGCTCCGGCGGCGGTCCGGGCCGCCTTCGATGCCGGCCGGGAGCGGATGAATCGCCATCTCGAGGCCTGGCCGCTGTTGCCAAAACTCCTCGGCGCGCACGGCTACCGGAGCCTCCAGACCGGCAAGTGGTGGCAGGGGGATTTTCGCCGGGGCGGCTTCGACGAGGGGATGACCAAGGGGCAGCGGCACGGCGACGAAGGGCTGGCGATCGGCCGCGCGACGATGCAGCCGGTCTACGAGTTCGTCCGGCGGTGTCGGCAGGCCGGCCAGCCGTTCTTCGTCTGGTATGCCCCGATGCTGCCCCACGATCCGCACGACCCGCCGGCGGAGCTCGTCGATCACTACGCCTCCCTCACCGACAGCGTTCACGTGGCCCGCTACTGGGGCAACGTCGAGCGGTTCGACCGGACGGTCGGGGAGCTGCTCGAGTTTCTCGACGCCGAAGCGCTCGCCGCCGACACCCTCGTCGTGTACGTGACCGACAACGGCTGGATCCAGCGGCCCGATGCGCCGCGGTTCGCCCCCCGCTCGAAGCTCTCGCCGTATGACGGCGGCCTCAGGACGCCGATCATGCTCCGCCGCCCGGGCACGATCGCGCCGGCCACGAGCGAGGCCCTGGCGAGCTCCCTCGACATCATGCCGACGGTGCTCGCCGCGTGCGGTGTGCCGGCCCCGGCGGGGCTGCCGGGCGTGAACCTGCTCGACGAGCAGGCCGTGGCCGCGCGGACGCAGCTCTTCGGCGCCTGCTCCACCCACACGCTCCTCGATCTCGACGACCCGGCCAGGAGCCTGATGTGGCGCTGGACCGTCCGCCGGGAGGGCGATCATCTCTGGAAACTGATCGAGCCGGTCACGGCACGCGGGGGCGGCCCGGTTCCCGCGTGGGAGGGCCGCCTCGTCGCGCCGGAGGATCAGGCCCGCTACGAGCGGGGCGAGGTCGAACTCTTCGACGTGGCGGCTGACCCGCGGGAGACCGAGAACCTGGCGAGCGAGCGACCGGGCCTCGTCGCCGAGTTGCAGGCGAGCCTCGATACCTGGTGGCCCGCCGCCGCTCGAAAGCCGGGCGGGCCACCGTTGCCAGCCGGCCCCGAGGCCACCCCGGTGACCGGTGCGGCGGCGGCCCGGCCCAACCTGCTTGTCTTCCTCGCCGACGATCTCGGTGCCCGCGACCTTGGCTGCACGGGCAGCAGCTTCTATCGCACGCCGGCGATCGACCGCCTGGCCGCCGCCGGAATGACCTTCACGCGGGGCTACGCCGCGGCCCCGGTCTGCTCGCCGACGCGGGCGGCGCTCATCACCGGCCGTCATCCGGCCCGCGTCCGGATCACCAACTTCATCACCGGCAAGCGCCGCGGGCTGCTCGTGGGGGCCGACTTCCTCCAGGCGCTTCCCGAGGCCGAGGTCACGGTGCCCGAACTGCTCCAGGCCGCCGGCTACACGACCGGCGTCTTCGGCAAGTGGCACCTCGGGCCGCCAGAGGACATCCCGAAGCACGGGTTCGACGCGACCGGCTCGACGACGGTCGGGCCCGGCTCGGGCCCGATCGACGACCCGCTTCACGCCCGGGCGATCGCCCGCCAGGCAGCGGCCTTCATCACCGAGGCGGCGGCCGCCGGCAAGCCCTGGTTCTGCTACGTGCCGATGCACTCGGTGCACGTGCCCTTGATGACCCGGCCCGACCTCGCCGCCGAAGAGGGCCGCCGGGCCGTGGGCGTGGGCCCGCGGTTCGACGTGCCCGCGCCGCCCACCGGCGATCCCGTCACCAGGAGCGTGCAGGACCACCCGGTCTACGCGGGCATGATCCGGGAGATGGACGAGACCGTGGCCGGCGTGCTCGCGGCGGTGGAGCAGGCGGGCCAGACGGACGAGACGCTCGTCGTCTTCACCAGCGACAATGGCGGCCTCGCCACGGCCGAGGGTGCGCCCACCTCGAACCTGCCGCTGCGGGCCGGCAAGGGGTTCGTCCGCGAGGGTGGCATCCGGGTGCCGCTGCTTGTCCGCTGGCCGGGCGTCGTGGCTCCGGGCACGAGCTCGGACGTGCCGGTGACCACGCTCGACATCGCTGCCACGCTCCTCGATGCCGCCGGCTGCGAACGGCCGGCCGGGCAGATCGTCGACGGCGCGAGCCTGCGGCCCGTGCTCGCGGGGTCGGGCCCGCTCGCGGCCCGCGACCTCGTCTGGCACTATCCGCACTATTCCAACCAGGGGGGCCGGCCGGCGGCGGCGCTCCTCGCGGGCGACGGGCCCACGCCCGGCACGGACAAGCTCGTCGAGCATTTCGAGGACGGCCGGCTCGAGCTCTTCGATCTCGCGATCGATCCCGGTGAACGGCATGATCTGGCCGCCGAGCGGCCCGCGCGGGTCGAGGAGCTGCACGGCAGGCTGGTCGCCTGGCGGGAGCAGGTGGCCGCCGCGTTGGCGAAGCCGAACCCCGAGCCCGTCGAGCCCCACGCTGCGTCGGCCATGCCCCGGCGGCCGAGGGGCTCCGCGTCGCGGTAGACTGCCAGGCCGACGATCCCGGGTCGGGGATCGTGTCGACCATCCCGAGTTCGTGGAGGATGTGGCATGCGAGTCTTGCCAGCGGTGGTGTTCCTCACCGTGGCCTGGGCCGGCCTGGCCCGGGCCGACAACTGGCCCAACTGGCGGGGCGCGGGCCTCGACGGCGTGGCGCCGGGCCCGCTGGCCGTGACCGAATGGCTGCCCCCCGGCGCGGACGGCGCGGCGGGCAAGAACGTCCTCTGGCGGGTGTCGCTGCCCGGCCTGGGCGCGAGCACGCCCGCCGTCTGGGGCGACCACGTGGTCGTCACCTGCGGCATCGACGGGAAGGATGCCGTCCTCTGCCTCGACCGGGCCGGCAAGGAGCGGTGGCGGCGGGAGCTCGGCGCCGAGCGGGCGGGCAAGCACAAGAAGGCCACCGGCTGCAATCCCTCGCCCGTCACCGACGGCACGCATGTCTGGGTCTACTTCAAGAGCGGTGAGCTCGCCTGCCTCGAGCTTGACGACGGCGAGCCGGTCTGGAGGACGAACCTCCAGCAAAAGTTCGGCGAGGACACGCTCTGGTGGGATCTCGGCACGTCGCCCGTGCTCACGAACGAGGCCGTGGTCGTGGCCGTCATGCAGACGGGCCCAAGCTACCTCGTCGCCTTCGACCGCACGACGGGTGAGCTCCGTTGGAAGCACGACCGCGTGCTCGACGCCCCCGAGGAGGCGGCCCAGAGCTACTCGACGCCGCTGGTGCTCGCGGGCGACCCGGCCCGGGGGGAGCCGGCCGAACTGCTCGTGGTGCTCGGGGCCGACCACGTCACGGCCCACGACGCGGCCGACGGCCACGAACTCTGGCGGGTGGGGGGCCTGAACCCCGGGGGCGACAAGTTCTTCCGCTCGATCGCCTCGCCGGTAGCCGTCGGCGACCTCATCATCGCCCCCTACGCCCGTGGCGGCACGATCACGGCGGTCCGGCGCGGCGGGACGGGAGACGTGACCGGGTCGCACGTGGCCTGGGTGCGGAAGGACCTGGGCGCCGATGTGCCCACGCCCGCCGCGCAGGACGGCCGGGTCGTGGTCTGCACCGACAAGGGCCTGGTCGTGGCACTCGACGCCGCCACCGGCGACACACTCTGGGAGGAGGAGCTTCCCAAGAACCGCAATGCCTACAGCTCGTCGCCGGTGCTCGCCGGGGGACGGGTGATCGTGACCCGCGAGGACGGTGCCAGCTGGGTGCTGGCACCGCCCGCCGCCGGGCGGGATGAGCCAGAGATCATCGGCACCGGCAGCGTCGCGGAGATGACCGTGGCCACCCCCGTCTGCGTCGATGGGCGGATCTTCCTGCGGACGCACGATGCGCTCTGGTGCATCGGCGATCGCGGGCCGTAGAGCGGCCGTGCGCCGGAGAACGTGGTCCCGGACCACCCGGGTTTTCCTGCTGGAGACATCGTGATGCTTCGTCGTGTTCGGTTGCTCCTGCCGCTGCTGGCGGTCTTGGTGACGACCGTGGCGCCGGCCGCCGAGCCCGCCCGGCTGCTCGTCGTGAGCGTGACCCTGGGCTTTCGCCACGGATCGATCGGCGCGGCCGAGGGGGTGCTCGAGGAGCTCGGCCGGGCGGACGGGCTGTGGCACCTCGAGTATCTGCGGATGCCCGAGGGGAAGCGGGGCGACCCGGCCTGGATGGAGGCCGTCACGAACCAGTTCGCCAAGGCCTTCGCGCCCGAGACCCTCCGGGAGTTCGACGGTGTCATGTTCGTGAGCACGACGGGCGAACTGCCGCTGCCCGATCTGGCGGGCTTCCTCGAGTGGATCAAGGCCGGCAAGGCGTTCATCGGCTTCCACGCGGCATCCGACACGCTCAAGAGTTCGGATGCCTACGTGGAGATGATCGGCGGCCACTTCGCCGGCCACCCCTGGAACGCGGGCGGCGAGCACGGCTTCGTGAACCACGAGCCCGACCACCGCGTGGCGGCGATGTTTCCGCCGCGGTTCCGCTTGAAGGACGAGATCTACCAATACGACCCGCGGCTGAAGCCCGAGAACCTGCGGGTGCTCCTGAGCATCGACATGGCGGCGAGCGACCCCAAGGAGCCCTGGCACGTGCCGGTATCGTGGGTGCGGGAGTATGGGAAGGGGCGGGTCTTCTACACGAACTTCGGCCATAACGAGACGACCTGGAAGGATCCCGCCTTCCAGAAGCACGCCGCCGAGGGGATCGCCTGGGCCCTGGGCCGGTTCGCCGCCCCGGCGGAGCCCAACCCCGAGGTCCAGGCGGCCGAGTACCTGCGAAGCGTGATCGCGGCGGCGGCTCCGGCGACCGGCCGCGACCACGACGCGCTGCGGGCCCGCGCCGACGCCAAGATCGCGGCTGACCCGGGCTTGCCCGTGGGCCTCCGGCCGAAGATGCTGACGCTCCGGGGCATGAAGCCGGCCGACCGGAAGGCCGTCTACGAGGAACTGATTGGGGAGATCGAACGATGAGCCGGATCGGCGTCGGGATCATCGCGGCGTGCCTGCCGCTCGTGGCGGCCGCCGGCGAGCTGCCGCGGCCCAACGTCCTCGTCATCCTGGCCGATGACCTCGGGTTCTCCGACCTCGGTTCCTATGGCGGCGAGATCGACACGCCGAACCTCGACCGGCTGGCGGCCGGAGGCCTGCGCTTCACGCAGGGCTACAACACCGCGCGGTGCTGGCCGACGCGGGCGGCCCTGCTGACCGGCTACTACCCGCAGGCGATTCAGCGCGACGCCTTGCCGGGAGGGAAGGGGGGCTCGCAGGACACGCGCCCCGGCTGGGCGAAACTCCTGCCCGAGCGGCTCGCCGCGGCGGGCTATCGCTCCTACCACTCCGGGAAGTGGCACATCGACGGTGACCCGCGGTCCCAGGGCTTCGCGCGGTCGCTCGACGTGCAGGGCGTCGGGCAGAGCAACTATTTCGACGCGGCGGGGGCGACGGAGGAGGGCAGGCCGCTCGCGGCGGGAGACGGGTTCTACGCGACCAGCGCGATCGGCGACCACGCCGTGAAGTGCCTGGCCGAGCATGCCCGCGACCACGCCGGCACGCCGTTCTTCCACTACGTGGCCTTCACCGCGCCGCATTTCCCGCTCCAGGCGCCGGCCGACGCGGTGGCCAAGTATCGCGAGCGGTATCTGGCCGGCTGGGACGCCGTCAGGGGGGCAAGAGCCGCACGCCTGCGCGAGGCGGGGATCGTCACGACACCCGCCGCGAGCCCCGATCCGGAGGTCGGTCCGCCGTACCAGCCTGGTGCCGAGACCCTGGCGCGGTTCGGGCCCGGTGAGCTCGACCGGCCGCGTCCCTGGGATTCGCTCACGCCCGAGCAGCGCGAGTTCCAGGCGACGAAGATGGCGATCCACGCGGCGATGGTCGACCTCATGGACCGCGAGGTGGGCCGGATCATCACCCAGCTCGAGGCGGACGGTGCCCTGGACAACACGTTGATCCTGGTCCTGAGCGACAACGGTGCCAGTGCCGAGATCATGATTCGCGGCGAGGGGCACGATCCGCTCGCGGAGCCCGGGTCGCGGAAGACGTTCCTCTGCCTCGGCCCGGGCTGGTCGACCGCCGCCAACACCCCGTTTCGCCGGCATAAGACCTGGGTGCACGAGGGGGGCATCGCGACGCCCTGGATCGTGCACTGGCCCGCGGGAATCAAGGCCAAAGGGGAGCTCCGGCGGCAGCCCGTGCATGCGATCGACCTGGTCCCGACCGTGCTCGAGATCGCGGGGGTGCCGGAAGCGGAATCGCAGTCGACACGGCCGCTCCACGGCCGGAGTTTCGCCCGGGCGCTCGCCGACCAGGCTGCCCCGCCGGCCCACGAGTCGCTCTGGTGGTGCCACGAGGGGCACCGGGCGGTCCGGATGGGCGACTGGAAGCTCGTGGCGGTCCGCGGACAGCCCTGGGAACTCTACGACCTCGCGAGCGACCGCTGCGAGACCACAAACCTCGCCGCGTCCCAGCCCGACCGCGTGGCGCGGCTCGAGCAGGAGTGGAACCGGATCGCCGAGCAGTGCCGCGGCCTGGCCACGGCCGCGGTGGCCAAGCCGCCCAACGTCGTGCTCGTGTTCGCCGACGACCTGGGCTACGGCGACCTCGGCTGCTACGGAGGCACGGCCGCGGCCACGCCGGCGATCGACTCGCTCGCCCGCGCCGGGCTGCGCTTCACCGACTTCCACGTGGCCCAGGCCGTCTGCTCGGCGTCACGCGCGGCGCTGCTCACCGGCTGCTATCCCAACCGGATCGGGATCGCGGGGGCGCTCGGGCCCTCGGCTCGGCACGGCCTCGCGGCCGAGGAGACGACGCTCGCGGAGCTCCTGCGTGACCGCGGCTACCGCACCGCCTGTGTCGGCAAGTGGCACCTCGGCCACCATGCCCCGTTCCTGCCCACGCGGCATGGCTTCGACGAGTATTTCGGCCTGCCCTATTCCAACGACATGTGGCCGCATCATCCCGAGGCGAAGCGGGACACGTTTCCGCCGCTGCCGCTCTTCGACGGCGAGGCGATCGTCGATGCGGACGTGCGCCCGGAGGACCAGGCCACGCTCACGGCCCGCTACACCGCCCGGGCCGTGGAGTTCATCGAGCGGGCCGGAAAGGCCGCCGATGGCCGGCCGTTCTTTCTCTACATGGCCCACTCGATGCCGCACGTCCCGCTGTTCGCGGGCGAGGCGTTCCGGGGGAAGAGCCCCGGAGGCCTCTACGGCGACGTGCTCGCCGAGATCGACGCGTCGGTGGCCGCCCTGCTCGCCGCGCTCGACCGCACCGGCCACGCCGACGACACGCTCGTGATCGTCACCAGCGACAACGGTCCCTGGCTTTCCTACGGCAATCATGCCGGTTCGGCGGGGCCGCTCCGCGAGGGCAAGGGAACGAGCTTCGAGGGGGGGGTCCGCGTGCCGTGCGTCGCCCGGCTGCCGGGCGTGATCCCGGCGGGCACGGTCTGTGCCACTCCGGCGATGACGATCGACCTCGTGCCCACGATCGCGACGCTCACGGGCGAGCCGCTGCCGACGGACGAGGACGGCCACGTGGTCGTGAAGGGCCGGCGGATCGACGGGCGGGACGTGGGCGGATTGTTCCGCGGGCGGCCCGCCGACCCCGTGGCCCAGCCCGTCTATTGCTTCTGGTATGCCGACAACGAGCTCCAGGCGGTGCGCGAGGGAAACTGGAAACTCTTGTTTCCGCACAAGGCCCGGACCATGGCGGGCCAGCGCCCGGGGCAGGACGGCGTTCCGGGTCGCTACCGCCCGCTGGCGGTCGGCCGGGAACTCTACGACCTCGCGACGGATCCCGGCGAGGCACGCGACGTGGCCGCGGCGCATCCGGAGATCGTGGCCCGGCTCGAGTCGCTCGCCGAGCGGGCCCGGGACGACCTGGGCGACTCGCTCACCGGGCGGCAGGGGTCGGGCGCGCGTCCGGCGGGCACGCTTCGGGAAGGGGCGGACCGTGCCGCCGTGCCGGTGCGGCTGGTGTCGCAGGCCCCCCGGGCACTCGCCGGCCGCCGGCCCAACATCATCTACGTGATGACCGACGACCAGGGCTATGGCGACATCGCCGCCCACGGCAACCCCGTCATCCAGACGCCCAATCTCGACCGGCTCCGCGACCAGTCCGTGCGACTCACCGAGTTTCACGTCAGCCCCACCTGTGCTCCCACGCGGGGGGCCCTCCTGACCGGCCGGCACGAGTTCCGCTCCGGGATCACCCACACGATCTTCGAGCGGGAGCGGCTCGCCCTCGATGCCGTGACGCTGCCGCAGCTCCTCAGGCGCTCGGCCGGCTACACGACGGGCATCTTCGGCAAGTGGCACCTCGGCGACGAGGACGAATATCAGCCGGGCCGGCGGGGCTTTGACAGGGTCTTCATCCACGGCGGCGGGGGCATCGGGCAGAGCTATCCGGGCAGCTGCGGCGACGCTCCGGGCAACACGTATTTTGACCCGGTGATCCGCAGCGACGGCACGTTCGTGCGCACCCAGGGCTACTGCACCGACGTCTTCTTCGATGCGGCGCTTGAGTGGATCGATCGCCGCCGCCAGGCGAGGCAACCGTTCTTCTGCTACCTGACGCCCAACTGCCCGCACGATCCCTATGACTGTCCTCCGGGCAGCGACGAGAAGTATCTCGCACTGCTCGAGCAGGCGGGCATCGGGACTCCCAAACAGCGGGCCACGATCGCCCGGTTCTACGCGATGATCGAGAACATCGACACGAACCTGGGCCGGCTGCTCGGGAAGCTCGACGAGTGGGGCATCGCCGACGAGACGCTCGTCGTGTTCTCGACCGATAACGGCACCGCCGCCGGCAGCCCCGTGTTCAACGACGGCATGCGGGCCCAGAAGGGCTCGCCCTATCGCGGCGGCACGCGGGTGCCGTCGTTCTGGCGGTGGCCGGGCACGCTGCCGGCGGGTGTCGACGTGCCGGCGGTGACGGCGCACATCGATGTTTTGCCCACGCTGTGCGAACTCGCCGGCGCGACGATTCCGCCTACGGTCGCGGCGAAGATCGAAGGGCGGAGCCTCGTGCCGCTCCTCGAGGACGCCGAGGCGGCGTGGCCGGATCGGCCGCTGGTGACCCACGTGGGTCGCTGGGAGCGGGGCAGGGCCGCCGAGAGCGCCTATCGCAACTGCCGCATCCGCGAGGGCCGCTGGCAGCTCGTCAACGTGCAGAACCGTCCCGAAGCCTGGGAACTCTACGACCTCGCCGCCGATCCGGGTGAGAAACAGGATCTGGCGGCCAAGCATCCCGACGTCGTCGCCCGGCTCGCCAAGGCCTACGACGCCTGGTGGCGGAGCGTCCAGGAGGATCTCGTCAACGAGGATCTCGACGGCCCGCCGGAGAACCCGTTCCGGGTGGCGTTCCGCGCCCAGTTCGGCCCCGAGGCCACGGCCAAGCCCGCCACCGCGCACGCGGCACCCTGACAGGGGGAGGGAACGGCTGACGCCGGCCGGCCGCGTCACGAGGATGCTCGTCTCTGGCCGCCGCGGGTATCCTGTGCCTCTTCCGGCAGGCGGCCGGTGCACGCGGAGGCCGAGGGCATGGCAGAGCGCGAGTCGCGGGAGCCGCGGGGGGTGGCGCCGGCGAGCCGGCTCGGCCTCGCCCTGTTCGGCGTCTACGTGCTCCTCTACGCGGGCTTCATGCTGCTGGTGCTCGTTCGGCCCGAGGCGCTCTCCGCCCGCCCCTTCGGCGGCGTGAACCTGGCGATCGCCTGTGGACTGGGGCTGATCGTGGCGGCGGTGGTGCTCTCCGTGGTGTACATGGTCGCCCGGGCGGGCCGGTAGGAGGCGAGTCGGCCCCATGCTCCACGAAACCTCCCCGCTGGCGGTCGCGATCTTCGCCGCCTTCGTCGCCGGCGTCCTCTGGCTCTCGTTCCGGCTGGGCCGCCGGGGGCAGTCGGCCCAGGGCTACTACGCCGCCCACGGGCAGGTGCACTGGGCGGTCAACGGGATCGCCTTCGCCGGCGACTACCTCTCGGCGGCGTCGTTCCTCGGCATCTGCGGGATGATCGCCTTCCAGGGGTACGACGGATTCCTCTACTCGATCGGCTTCCTGGCCGGCTGGGTGGTGGCCCTGTTCGTGATCGCCGAGCCGATCAAGGCGCTCGGGAAGTTCACGTTCGCCGACGCCCTCGATGCCCGCTTCGACAGCCGGGGCATCAAGTTGGCCGTGGCGATCTCCACGCTCGTGGTGAGCGTCTTCTACCTGATCCCGCAGATGGTCGGCGCCGGCTCGCTCGTCACGCCGCTGTTGGGGCTGCCGCACTGGGCCGGCGTCATCCTCGTAGGCATGGCCGTGACCTTCATCGTGGCGACGGCGGGCATGGTGAGCACCACCTGGGTGCAGTTCATCAAGGGGTCGCTCTTGGTCCTCTTCTGCGGCGTGCTCACGGCGTTGATCCTCGGCCGCGGGCTGGCCGTCAACGGCGGAGCCGCCGGGCCGGTCGACATGGCGCCGCAGGTCGTCGCCATGCGGCCCGACGGCACGGTGCTGGTGGACGGGAAACCGCAGTCGGCCGACCACGACCTGCGGCCCGTCGGCACGATCGCCCGGCTGCCCGCGCGGTACGGCGACGCCCGCACGACCGGGCCGCTCGGGCCGCTCGCCTACCTGGCCGCCCTCGAGGACTGCACGGTGGTGACCTGGGAGAAGTCGGCGCGGACGGAGGCCGGGGGGACGGTCGTCACCTTCACGCCGCGGGAGCGACCCGCGGCCGAGCTCCTGCAGCCGGGCGGGTTCTTCAAGGGCCTGGCGGGCAAGACGCTGGCGGGCCGACTCGACTTCGCGAGCCTCATGCTCGCGCTGTTCTGCGGCACCGCCGCGCTCCCGCACATCCTGATCCGCTACTACACGGTGAAGGACGCGGCGGCGGCCCGCAAGAGCACGGTGGTGGGCATCGCGACGATCGGCGTCTTCTACGTGCTCACGCTCTACCTGGGCCTCGGCGCGATGACCAGCGGCGCCCTCGACCCGACCGACACCAACATGGCCGCGCCGCTCCTGGCGCGGTCCTTCAGCGAGGCGCTGTTCGCGGTCGTCTCGGCGATCGCCTTCACGACCGTGCTGGGGACGGTGAGCGGGCTGATCATGGCCGGCAGCGGCGCCGTGGCGCACGATCTGGCGGAGAACGTCTGCGGCCTGCGGATGAGCGACCACGAGAAGGTCCGGATCGGCAAGCTGGCGGCGGTGGGGCTCGGGATCGTGGCGATGGCGCTCGGCATCCTGTTCAAGGGGTTCAACGTCGGCTTCCTCGTCGGCTGGGCCTTCAACATCGCCGCCAGCGCCAACCTGCCGGCGCTCGTGATGCTGCTGTTCTGGCCGCGGACCACGAAGCAGGGGATCGTCGCGGCCGTCTCGGCGGGTATGATCACCTCGCTCGGGTGGATCCTGCTCTCGGCAGACACCTTCGAGAAGGTCTACGGGCTCCCGCCGGGCCTGTCCCCCATGCCGTTCAGCCAGCCGGGTCTGGTCACGATTCCGCTCGGGTTTCTGGTGCTCGTCGTCGTCTCGCTGCTCACGCCCCCTCCCGCCGCCCGTCGCTAGCCATCCCGCGCATGCCCCGCAAGAAGCCCCCGCCCCCCCGCCGTGCCGTGATCCGCTGCACCGCCGAGCACCTGCCGGTGATCCGCGACATCTTGAACGACGCGATCTTGAACTCGACCGCGCTCTACGAATATGCGCCGCGGAGCGAGGAGGCCATGCAGGAGTGGCTGGCGGTCCGCGAACGGGGCGGGATTCCCGTGGTGGGCATCGAGTGGGAGCCCGGGGTGCTCGCGGGCTTCGCCACCTGGGGGCCGTTTCGGCCGCGGGCCGCCTACAAGTATTCGGCCGAGCACTCGGTCTACGTGGCCGAGCGATTCCGCGGGGAGGGCGTCGGCCGGCAGCTCATGCAGGCGATCATCGGCGAGGCGAAGCAGGCCGGCCTGCACATGCTGATCGCCGGCATCGACGCGACGAACGTGGCCAGCATCGCCCTGCACAGTTCGCTCGGGTTTCGCTGCTGCGGCACGGTGCGGGAGGCGGGCTTCAAGTTCGGCCGCTGGCTGGACCTGGAGTTCTGGCAGTTGATCCTGCCGACGCC
>JBJTAA010000436.1:0-20984 GCA_046090525.1 Planctomycetota bacterium | reverse complement strand
CCCGGCTGCCGCAGGCCGACGGCCTGGGGGCGATCACCATCTCGGCCGCCGCCTTCGCGCTGGCCCACCAGGGCCAGGGCCTCGCCTACGTGCCGCTCTTTCCCCTCGGCCTCGTGCTGGGCATCCTCGCCCGCCGGACCGGCTCGATCGTGCCCTGCATCCTGCTGCATGCCCTGTTCAACGCCGTGAGCGTGACGTTGCTCCTGGCCAGCCCGGCCCCGCTGCCGACGCCGCCGGCCGGCTGACGGGCCGAAAAACACGGGCCATCGAGCCCTGAAACCGATCTGGCCTCCGACGCCCGGGCCGGCCACAATCCGCCCCGCCGCAGGAAGCGGCCCGAGCCCCGTCACGGAAGCGACGCCTTGGCCAAGCCGAAACGCCGTTCCCCAGCCACCCGGCTCCTCGACCTGGCGGCCTATGCCGCCGTCCGCGTGGCGATCTGCGTGATCCAGTCGCTGCCGCGGCCCGCCTGCGAGCGCTGGGCGAGGCAGCTCTCGAACCTGATCGCCAACCGGATGCGAATCCGGCGGGCGGTGGTCCGCGACAACCTCCGCCAGGCCTTTCCCGCGATGTCGCCCGACGAGCGGCGGGAGGTGGCGCGGAAGATGTGGGAGCACCTGCTCCTGATGGTGGTGGAGATCGCCCACGCCAACCGCGTGATCCACAAGAGCACCTGGCGGTCGAAGCTCCGCATCCACGGCATGGAAGACTTCGTGCGGACGCTCTGGCTCGATCGCCCCAAGGTGATCCTCTCGGGCCACTACGGCAACTGCGAACGGGCCGCCTACCTGTTAGGGCTGTTCGGCTTCCGGATCTTCTCGGTGGCCCGCGAACTCGACAATCCGCTGCTCGACCGGTTCGTGACCGAGTTTCGCGAGTCGCGCGGGCAGCGGATCCTCCCCAAGAAAGGCAGCGCTCCGGACGTCGCCATGGTGCTCGACGAGAACGGGGCGATCGGCCTGCTCGGCGACCAGGCGGCCGGGCCCAAGGGCTGCTGGGTCGACTTCTTCGGCCGTCCGGCGAGCGTGCACAAGGCGATCGGCGTGTTCGCCCTCTCCTCGCAGGCGCCGGTGATGGTCTGCTCGGCCACCCGCGGCCGCGGCCTGTTCGACTACGACCTGCGGATCGAGGGCACGGCCGACCCGGCCGCCGGCGGCCCGGAGACCGCCGACCTGGGCACGCTCTCGCAGTGGTACACGACCCTGCTCGAGACCGCGATCCGCCGGGAGCCTTCCCAATACTGGTGGGTCCACCGCCGATGGCGGGACAAGCCGCAAAAGGCTAGAGTGTCGCGTCCCGCCGCGTGAGGCTCGCGGCGGCCGTCCCGCCGCCCGCCCGCGCTACCATGGCCGACTGGATCGCGATCGCCCGGGCCGAGGAATGCCCACCCGGCACGAGCATCGAACGGGTCGCGGACGGCCGGATGGTGGCCCTGGCCAACGTGGATGGCACGTTCCACGCCCTCGACGGCCTCTGCCCCCACCAGGGCGGCCCGCTGGGCACCGGCCGCCTGTGCGGCACGATCCTCACCTGCCCCTGGCATGGCTGGCAGTTCGACGTGGTGAGCGGTCGCCACCAGATCTCCCCCACCGTCCGTCAGGCCGTGCACGAGGTCCGCGTGCGGGAGGGGCTCGTGGAGATTCGCTTCGCCGCTGCCCCCGCGGCCCCGCCCGGCTCCTGTAAGAAGGAGGCCGGCGGGGCGGCATGATCAGCTTCGACTGCTTCCGCAACGACGACCCGCCCCTGCTGGCCGACGCCTGGCGCGGGGCCGACCTCGGCCCGGCCGCACTCCAGCCGATGACCTCCGCCGCCCTCGAGGCGGCCGTCTTTTCGAAGCCGTATTTCGATCGGCATGGGCTCGTCGTGGCCCGCGATGGCGAGCGACTCGTGGGCTTCGCCCATGCCGCCTTCGGCCCGAACGCCGACCGCTCCGCCATCGACACCTCCGTCGGCACGACCCTGCTCGTGGTCGTGCCGCCGCACGAGCGGCAGACCGAGATCGAAGATGGCCTGCTCGCGCGGTGCGAGGAATACCTCCGCCGCCGGGGCGCGACGACGATCCTCGGGGGCGGCTCGCCCGACGAGGGCGGCTTCTACCTCGGCCTCTACGGTGGCAGCGACCTGCCCGGCATCCTCGACTCCGCCCCGGGGATGCAGGCCGTCTTCCGCCGGGCGGGCTATCGCGAGGCGGGGCGGATCGCGGTGCTCCGCCGGCCGCTGGCTGGGTTTCGGCCGCCGGTCAACCGCCTGCAGGTGGCGATCCGCCGGGCCACGACCGTGCGGGTGATCGACGAACCCGCCCGCCGCACCTGGTGGGAGGCTGCCACGACCACCGGCCTCGCCCTGCGGCGCTACGAACTCCGCGGCGAGGCCGACGCGCTGCTCGGCAGCGCCTCGTTCTGGGACGTGCAACCCCTGGCCGCCTCGTGGGGGCTGGCGATGGCGGGGCTGTTGCGGGTCGACATCGAGGGCGCCCGCCGCCGGCAGGGCCTGGCCAACTACCTCGTGGCCGAGGCCCTCTACGACCTGGGCCGGGAGGGCACGACCATCGTCGAGAACCACGTGGCCGAAGACAATGCGCCGGCCAGGCAACTGTTCTCGAAGCTCGGCTTCCAGGCCACCGACCACGGCACGATCTTCAGTCGCTGAAGCCAGGCCTCAGGAGCCCGGTTTCGCCTCAGGAGCCCGGTTTCGCCGAAACCGGGTCAGCGAAGACGCACCTCGCGCATGATCCGGCACGCCGTGACCGGACTCCAACCCCTCAGCCGCCCGCCAGCCGCTCCACGTGCCCGCGAAGTTCGGCGGCCAGGTCGCCCGGCTCGAGCCGCCGCAGCCGCACCGAGAGCGGCGCCGTGGCCGGGTCGCGGCGGACATCGGCGAGGTAGTCCTGCAGGAGCCGCCGCCGCTCGGGCGTCGTGCTCAACAGCCAGTGCGCCCAGCACCACGCCTCGGCGTAGTGATCCTGCGACATCACGCCGGCGGATCCGAGCGTCTCGAGCCGCTCCATGTCGGGCCGCCAGGTGCCCTCGATGATCCGGCCGGAGAGGTGCGCAAGGTGAGGCTCGTGCCGGCCCTGCGCGGAGCGCGGCAGTTCGAAATACTCGGCGATGCCCTCGTCGAGCCAGAGCGGCACGGCCGGCACCACGGCATGCACGTAGCCGTGCGTGGTCTCGTGGCGAAGATCCTCGGCCACGCGATCCTGCCAGGCCGCGAACACCGAGAGCGTGGTGTCGGTCTCCACGAAGAAGGCGCGGCGGGCCGGGAAGGCGGGAAACCGCGCCGCCACGAAGGCCTCGTAGCGGGCGGGGTTCTCGAAGAGATAGAGGTGCACCGGCTCGTCGGAGATTGGCAGTCCGAGCTCCTGGCTCACATCGGCCCGCATCTCCTCGAGCTCACGCACGAGCCGATGCTGGCCGGCCAGCGGGAAGTCGGCGTGAATCACGAGCTGACCGGCCACGAGCTCCGTGCGGTTCGGCAACCCCGAAGCATCCCCCTGCGCCCGGATGGCCCGCGGCACGGCGGCATCCCACGACGGCACGGTGGCCAGGTGGGCGCAGCCGATCACGGCCAGGGGCAGCGCGGCCAGAAGCGACGCGGTGAGGCGGCCCACGACTGCCTTTCGGGACGGGTCGGCCGAGATGGTCGGCGGCTCAGATTCCACGGCCGCCATCCGGGACGGACCGTGGGGGGATGCTAGCTGGAGCGCGCGACCGGACAAAGGTCATTCCCGGCCGCAAAAACGGCGAGTGTGCCCGCCACCGCCTCGGCCGACGCCGGCCGGCCCAGCACGGCCGCGGCCCCCGCCTGAAGCGCGGCCAGCGTCGTCTCCGGCCGGGGAAACGACTCGAAGAGCACGATCTTCAGGCCGGGCCGGTTGGCCGCGAGCATGCCGAGCCAGGCGAGGTGCTCGCCGTCGATCCGGCCGACGTCCCAGAGGAGCACCGGCGCGGGTTCGTCGAGCGGCGGGCGGCCCCGGCTGCGGCGGCCCAGCGTGCCACCGGCAGCGCGGAGCAGATCAACGAGGCTCTCGAGATCGGTTTCCTTCGCGGCGGCCACCGACACCGCCGCCAGTCCGGGATGCGCCCGCACGCCCAGGCTGGCCTCGACGAAGCGATCCTCGCGGCGCACCGTGGCGGGCAGGCCGAGCGTGCCGGGCCGGCCCGCCGCGCGGTCGGCGAGCCAGCAGGCCAGGCGGCCGGGCAGATCATGCCAGGGCACCTCCTCGATGCCCGGCAGAGGTGGGCCGCTGCGGCGCCGGCCATCGACGAGCACCCCGGCCACCGACACGATCGGTGCGAGGGGCCAGCGAACGGCGAGGGCCAGCACGTCGTCGAGCGACCACCGACCGGGCTGGTCGGCCGCGAGCAGGATGACCGCCGGCGATCGCTCGGCGAAGACCACGTGGGGCGCGGCGACCGCCGCTGCCGGACAGGCGGCCTCGTGCACCGGGGCGAGCGTGGCCACCCAGGCGCGTGCCAGACGCATGTCGGCCGACGTCGTGGGCCCGACCCACAGGAGGCTGGCGGGCCACCCGGGCGGAGTGCTGGCGGAAGACGTTGCTTGGCCGTCCATGATTGCCGCGACCCTAGTCCGCAGGCCGCGGTTCCGGCAAGACAGGCTGACTGCGGGGGCGGCGAAGCCGGTCGGGAGCCCGGGCCGGGGAGGCGAGCGTGCGGCCGGCGGTTTGGGATTGACCGGCTTCGAGCCCGGTCGAGAATCGTCGTCACGGTGCCCAAGGATGGGCCCGTGAGGTTCGTCGAGTCACCGTCGCGGCTGCATGGCCGCGGCGGGTTTCCAGGCAGGAGGCCATGCGATGCACAGGACGATTTCCGGGCGCGGCCGGTCCGCGCGGCGGCCGCGGCTGATCGCGGTCGCCGGCACCAGCGGCAAGACGACCACGACCTGGCTGACCGCGGCCGTGCTCGCCGAGGCCGGCCTGCAGGTGGGCGTGCTGTCCGATCTCGGCTGCCTCGGCCCCGACGACGCATCGCCCGTGATCGATGATTACGCGTCGGCCCGGGGGCTCGCGGGCTGGCTCGAGCGGCTGGCCGATGCGGGCTGCTCCCATGCCGTCGTCGAGGTCACCCCGCGGATGCTCGCCCGGCGCACGCTCGCCACCGCGGCCTGCGATACCGTCGTCGTCACGAACCTGCCCGCCGGCCGCGATCGACGCGGGCAGGCCGCGCGGGTCCGCGCGGCCGATCTCGCGACCCGCCTCGTGCCCGGCGGCTGCCTGGTGAGCGGCTGCGACGCCGGCAGCACAGCGCTCCTGCGGGCGCGGCTGCCGGCCGGCGTCGACTCGGTGTCGGCCGGTCTCGCGGCCGACTGCGACGTGCGGGCGACGCCCGTCGAGGGCACGCTGTTCGGCCGCACCGTGCTGGCATCGTGGTGCGGTCAGGTCGTGCCGCTGTCGCTCGACACCCCGGTGGTGCCCTTCGTCCGCGACAGCCTGCTGGCGATCGCCGTGGGCGGCAGGTACGGAGTGCCGCTCGAGGTGGCCGTGCGCGGTGTCGAATCGGCCGGCGGCGTGCCCGGCCGCGTCGAGCGGATCGATCGCGGCCAAGACGCCGCCCTGTTCGTCGACTCCCCCACGAGCCCCCATGCGCTGGCCGCGACGCTCGCGAGCCTGCGGCGCCTGACCCGCGGCCGGCTGGTCGTGATCGCCGAGGACCCGCTCGTGGCCCGACTCGGCGGCGGCAGTTTCGGCCCGCTCGTCGCCCGCCACTGCGACGCCTGCGTGGTGGCCCCTACGAGCGTGCTCACCGAAGACCCCGCCGAGTCCGACGTCGCCGCCTATGCCCGGATCGACCGGTTGCTCGACTCGCTCACGGCTGGCGACTGCGGGCTCGTCTTGGGCGGCAGCGACGGCCAGGGCGGGCCCGTCGGCGGTCCACCGGGACGCTTCCCGTTGGCCACGCTCGTGGACGCCTGGCTCCAGATCGCGGGGGCGCCGGCCGAGGCCCGGCGCCGGCCGGCCGCCTGACCGGGCCCGCGGCCACGGGCTCGGGCGCGGCATGGACGCCGCGACCGCTCGTCGGGCAAAATCTCCGCACGTGACCGCGGCCGCCGATCGGCCGACGGCACGCCATGCCCACGAGACCCCGGCTCCCCGATGACGAAGCGGCCCCCCTCCCCGACGAGCGCGCCTGCCACCGCGACGCCGTTCGACGATCTCGGCGTCGCCGTCTCGTCGGCCGAGCCCCTCGCCCACCACACCTGGCTCGGCGTGGGAGGCACCGCGGCCTACTTCTGCGAGCCGGTCGACGAGGAGGCGCTCGGCAGGGTCGTCGCCCGGTGCCGGGAGCGATCGATTCCGGTGCGGGTGATCGGCGGCGGGTCCAACGTGCTCGTGCCTGCGGCCGGCTACGCCGGCATGGTCGTGCGGCTCTCGGCGCCGGCCTTCTGCAGGATCGAGGTGGCCGGCACGTCGCTCGTGGCAGGCGCGGGCGCGAAACTCGTGCACGTGGTCTCGGCGGCGGTCCAGGCGGGGCTCGCGGGGCTCGAGATGCTCGTCGACATCCCGGGCACGGTCGGGGGCGCCCTCGTCGGCAACGCCGGCGGCCGCGGCGGCGACATCGGCCAGCGGGTCCGTGAGGTGACGGTGATGCTCGCCGACGGCACGCTCGAGGTCCGCGCGCGTGGCCGCCTGGCCTTCGAGTCGCGCTGGAGCAACCTCGACGACAGCATCGTGGTGGGCTGCCGTCTGGAACTCGACGAGGAGGATCCGGCCCTGCTCACCAAACGGATGCAGAAGCAGTGGATCCTCGGGCGGGGCGGGCAGCCGGCCGGCACCCGCAGCGTGGCGATGATGTTCAAGGATCCGCTCGGCACCACGGCGGAGTCGCTGATCGAGCAGGCGGGCGGCCGCGAGCTCCGCAGCGGCGAGGCGTCGGTCTATCCGCCGCACGCCAACTTCCTGGTGGCCGGGCCGCGGTGCACCAGCGACGACGTGCGCACGCTCGTCGAGCTCGTTCGGGACCGTGTCCGCCAGCGGCTCGGCGTGGACCTCGCGCCACTGATCCAGGTGTGGTGAGGTAGGCCGCGGCCGCCCCTATGACCGCGTTCCCGCCCCGCCGTCGCCCGGAACCTCCCCCGCCGCCTCCACCGGCGGGCCTTTCGGCCTTCGTACGCGACCACCGGGCCGGCCTGGCGGCGGTCGCGGTGGCAGCCCTGGCCGTGGCCGCCGGCTGGCTGCTCTGGAGCCGCTTCGGCGTGCGGGCGCGGGGCGACCGGGCGTCGATCCTGCTGCCGGAGGACGTGGAACTGCTCGGCGTCGGCGAGTGGGTGCAGGTCGACCTCCGGGGCGAGGCCCTGCGCGACGCGAGCCTCGACCGCGGCCTGCCGCTCGACGATCCGGAACTGGCCCGCCGGCTGGCCCGTGCCTTCGACATTCATCCCTGGGTGCGGGAGGTCGTGCGGGTGAGCCTGCGTCATCCGGCCGGGGCGACGGTCGAGGTCCGCTGCCGCGAGCCCGTCGCGATGGTCGGCGTGCCCGGGGGCCTGTTGGCCGTCGATGCCGAGGGCGTCGTGCTGCCGAGCGACGGCTTCACCGCGGAGGCGGCGGCCCGCTACCCGAAGGTGAGCGGCATCACGAGCGGCCCGCGTGGCGCCGCCGGGTTTCCGTGGGGCGATCCGCTGGTCGAGGAGGCCGCGGCCTTGGCGGCTGTGATCGGACCGGAATGGCGGTCGCTCGGCCTCGTGGAATGTCGGCCGGCCGCAGGCGTCGAGCCACGGGCCTGGGAACTCGTGGGCGACGGCGACCTCGTGATCCGGTTCGGCTCGGCACCCGGCCACGAGCAGCCGGGCGAGCCGACCGCGGCGATGAAGGTGGCGAGGCTCCGGTCCCTGGCTCCGGGCGATCGCCCCACGGGCCCGATCGACCTGACCGCGCCGGCTGCCGCCGCGGCCGACGCCACGGAACCCGCCGCCGTGATTCCGGCGCCGCGCTGAGTTCAGGAGTCCGGTCACGCTCCTGAGTTACGAGCCGGCGAACTTCCTGAAACCGCGGATGCTCCGCGGTCCGGCACCACTCGAAGATCACCGCCTCGCTCGTGGTCAGGATCGCGCCGGCCGCCTCGAGCCGACGCAGCGCCGTCTCGTGGTCAAGCGCGTGCCGCGACGTCACGGCATCGACGGCCACGAACACGCCCCGGCCTTCGGCCAAGAGGTCGAGGGCCGTCTGCGCGATGCATACATGGGTCTCGAGGCCGGCAAGCACGACCGCCGTCACGCCGGGCGCGAGCCCGGCATCGAAGCTGGCGCAGCCGCGACAGCTGAAGGCCAGCTTGGCCGCCGCCGGCGGCAGCGCCGCCGCGAGGGCCGCGGGCGTCGGCCCGAGCCCCTGGGGATACTGCTCCGTCAGCACGCGTTCGACGCCCAGGATTCGCGCGGCCTCGGCGAGCCTCAGGCAGCGGCTCACCACGCGCTCGGCGTCGGGCATGGCGGCGAGCAGCCGCTCCTGCACGTCGATCACCGCCAACAGCGAGGTCGCAGGAAGGAGCCGCATGGGCCGGAGCATACCACCGCCGCCCGCGGCCGCTCAGGAGGCCAGGGCGGCGACCGCCGCCGCCCCGGCCGGGCCGAGGCCACGGCACACGAGCGTGCGGGCGGTGGGCGAATCGATCCCGATCGTGATCTCCAGCCGCTCCGCCGGCAGCGCGGCGGCGATGCGCTCGGGCCACTCCACGAACACCCACGTGTCGCCGGCGACCGCGTCGTCCCAGCCGGTCTCGGCCAGTTCGGTGGTGCCGGTGAGCCGATACATGTCGGCGTGCACGAGCCGCGTGGGGCGGCCGGCGGCGGCCGGCAGCGGATGCTCGTGGATCAGCCCGAAGGTCGGGCTGATCACCTCCGCGGGGTCGATGCCGGCGGCGGCCGCCACCGCCTTGACGAGCGTGGTCTTGCCGGCGCCCAGGTCGCCCGAGAGCGCGACGAATGCCCGCGGCTGCAGCACCTCCACGAGCCGTCGCGCGAAGCCGGCCAGGCCCGCCTCGTCGGCGATCCGGATCGTCGTCTCGGCCTGCGGCGGACTAGCGGGGGTCGGCGAGGTCATGCACATACCCGGTGGCGGGAAGCGGCCGGCGGCCGGCGGCATCGATGCAGAACAGTCCCTCACCAGCCGCCACCTCCCCGATGATCGCCAGCGGCAGCGCAAGCGGCGGCTGGCCGGCCGCGGCCACCAGCCGCCGGGCCTCGTCGGCCGGCAGGGCCAGCACGAGCTCGAAATCCTCACCGTCGCCGAGCGCATGCTCGAGCGGCGAGCGACCGTCGCCGGGTCGGGCCGACATCGCGACCGCGTCGGGGTGCACCGGCACCTGGGCCAGATCGATCACGGCCGCCGTGCCGCTCGCCCGCATCATCCGCGCCACGTCGAGCGCGAGCCCGTCGCTCACGTCGATCGCCGCATGGACGGTGAACGCGGCGGCGATCGCCAAGGCCTCACGGCAGCGGGGCGTGACGGCCAGGTGGCGGCCGAGCAGGCTGCCCCCGAAGGCGCCGCTGGCCACGAGCAGGTCGCCGGGCCGGGCTCCGTCCCGCCGCCAGGCACGCCCCGGCGGCACGCTGCCGAGCGCCGTGGTGGTGATCACGAGCGGCCCATCCCAGGAGTTGGTGTCGCCGCCGGCGAGCGCCACCCCGTGCTCGGCCGCGATGGCGGCGATCCCCGCCTGGATGGCAGCGCCGAGCGCCGCGCCTCCCTGCCGGGGCAGGGCGACCGCGACGACGGCCGCCTCGGGCCGGCTCCCCATCGCCGCCAGGTCGCTCAGGCTCACGGCCAGGGCCTTGTGGCCGACCGCCTCCGGTGGGCAATCGGGCCCGAGCACGAAGTCGGTGCCCTCCATCAGCATGTCGACCGTCACCACGGTCCGCCGCTCTGCCGGCGGCCGCAGAACCGCGGCGTCATCGCCGGGTGGCACCTCGAGCCGCGGGTCGGCCGGCAGGCCGGCCAGCAACCGGGCGACGAACTCCTCTTCGGATGGCATGCCCGCAGTATACGGCCGACCTCAGGACGGCCGCCGTCACACGCGGGTGCCTGGCCCGCTGATCCCGCTGACCGCGGCAGCGTCTCTCTTCTGCCCGTAAGCGGTGGCACGAACCGCTCGCTGCGGGGCTCAGTTGCCCGACGTGGCGCCCGGCACCGTGACGATCACCGACCGCGGCCGATCCTGCGGCGCGCTCCCGAAGGCCGGGTTGGGCTCCGGCCCCATCACGAACACCAGTTCGCCGCCTGCGACGATGTCCGCATGGGCGATGTACGACTTGCTGTATGGCTCGCCGTTCAGTTCCACCGACTGGATGTAGCGATCGTCGGGCGAGTTGTTCCTGGCGATGATCGTAAACGACTTGCCGCCGGGCACGGCGATCGTCGCCTCGTCGACGATCGGACTGCCGAAGACGTAGACGCCGGCCGCCGGATTGACCGGATACATGCCCATGGCGGAGAAGACATACCAGGCCGACATCTGGCCGCAGTCCTCGTTGCCGGACAGGCCGTCCGGCTGGTCGGAGTACAACGTCGTGAGGATTTGCCGCACGAGCCTGGCGGTCTTCCACTGCTGGCCGACGAAGGCGTAGAGGTATGTCGTGTGGTGCCCCGGCTCGTTGCCGTGGGCATACTGCCCGATCAGCCCGGAGATGTCGGCCGATGCGCCCTCGCTCTTGACCGACTCGACCGTGAAGAGCTGGTCGAGCTTTTCGCCGAAAGGCACGTCACCCCCGAGCAATTCGATCAGCCCCTCGGGCTCCTGTGGCACGAGCCACAGGTACTGCCAGCCGTTTCCCTCGCAGTAGTCGTCACGGCGATGGGACGACGCGACCGGATCGAACGGCTCGCGCCACGTGCCGTCGGAGAGCTTGCCCCGCATGAACCGCGTCGTGGGATCGAAGTACTCACGGTAGGCCTTGGCCCGCCTGGAGAAATACTCGTAGTCCTCCTGCTTGCCGAGTGCCTTGGCCATCTGGGCGATGCACCAGTCGTCGATGGCGTACTCCATCGCCTTGGCGACCGACTCGCCTTCCCGCTCGGCGGGGATGTAGCCCATCTGCTTGACGAAATCGAGGCCTCGTTCATCCCGCAGCGCGGAGTTCTTGATGGCCTCGAAGGCCCGCTCCGGGTCGGCGTTCAGAAGCCCCTTGAAGTAGGCGTCGACCACCACCGGGACTGCGTGATAACCGACCATCGTGTCGGTCTCGTTGCCCATCAGGTGCCACACCGGCAGCTTTCCCTGTTGGTCGCGGATGGCGAGCATCGCCTGGATGAACTGGCCGACACGGTCCGGCTGGGTGAGCGTGAAGAGCGGGTGCGCCGCGCGGTAGGTGTCCCACAGCGAAAAGATCGTGTAGTTGTCGAACTCCGCCGTGCGGTGAATCTCCCCGTCGGCGCCGCGGTAGTCGCCGTTGTGGTCGTTGAACAACGCCGGCGCGATCATCGTGTGGTAGAGAGCGGTGTAGAAGATCCGGCTCGTCCGCTCATCGGCCTTGATCCGGATGCGGCCGAGCTGATCGTTCCAGGCGGCCCGAGCCGCTGCGGCGACGGCGTCGAAGTCTGCGACTCCGGCTTCCTGCTCGAGATTCGCCAGAGCGTTCTGCTCGCTGACCGGCGAGAGAGCCACCCGCACCAGCACCTCCCCCGGCGCACCCCCGTAGCTGCCGATGGCACGCAACCCGCGACCTTCGGCCGCCTCGCCGCCAACCTCGCGGTCGCCGAGGAAGATGCGGAAGTCAGTGAACGGCTTGGACGACTTCAGCGCGAAGAAGACGCGCTGGTCCTTCGCCCACCCCGCCGACCGGCGATAGCCGACCACCGTTGCCTCGTCGATCCGGCGCACCCGAGTCTCGACGACACGGCCACCGCCGTTCTCGAACTGCAGGTCGATCGCCAGGTGCGCCCGCTTGCCGGCCGGGTAGCGGTACCGGTGCAGGCCGACCCGCTCCGTGGCGGTCAGTTCGACGTGCACGTCGTGGTCGAGAAGCACGACCGAATAGAAGCCGGGGCTGGCCCGTTCCCGGTCATGGGTGTAGCGGCTCGCATAGCCGGCGTCGGGGTCCTTGCGTGAGCCGGGGCTGGTGACCACGTCGCCGGTGTAGGGCATCAGCAGGATGTCGCCCAGGTCGGCGATGCCGGTGCCGCTGAGGTGCAAATGAGAGAACCCGGCCAGGACGTTGTCCGAGTAGTGGTAGCCTGAGCACCAGTCCCAGCCTTGGTGGAAGTTCGTCGGGCCGACCTGCACGGCCCCGAAGGGCACGCTGGCACCGACGAACACGTGGCCGTGCCCGCCGGAACCGATGAAGGGATCGACGGTGCGGGTGAGGTCTTCCGAGTGGCCCGGGGAAGCCACCGGCGTCACCAGGGCGGCCAACAGGCAGGCAGTGAGTCGGTGGCGTTTCATGAATGGAGGCCTGATGGGGATGGAATCCAACGTTGGTGTCAGAGACGGTCGAGGGCGAACGCATAAGCGCCGAGGCTCACCGCGTGGTTGGTGCCGAGTTTCGAGATCCCGATGCCGACCCGTTTCCGCGGGTCGGTCACCACGGTGCGGCTCGAGCCGGGCACCGCGATCACGCGTGACTCACCGCGCAGGAACTCCTGCCGCTGAGCGGGATTCCCCAGGTCGTAGGCCTGCTGGATCAGCCGGCCGGTCGTTCCGCCACCGGAGCTGGCGATCGTGCCGTTGAGTTCCGCCATCACCCGCGGCAGGAACAGCGGGGCTGCGTTTGCAAGGCCACCGCCGATGACCGCGAGGCCATCGATGAGTGTCAGCACGTTCGCCAGCGCGTCGCCGACGACCTCGCCCAGCGTCTCGAAGGCCTGGCGGGCGGCCTGCGCGTCGCCGGGCGCTGCGCCAGTCGCGATGTCGCAGATGTCCTGGGGAGAGAGTCCTTCGGCGGCCACGCCGGCGGCCTCGGCATAGGCCGCTCGCACCGCCCGGATGCTCGCGCCCTCCTCGGCGAAGCACTCGTTGCGAACCTTGTTCCGCAGCAGCCAGAACTCGCCGCCGGCCGAGTTGTCCCCGGTCAGCAGCCGCCCGTCGATGACGATTCCGCCTCCCAGCCCCGTGCCCAGCGTCAGTCCGACCAGGTTGCGGTACCGCTTGGGGCTGCCGGCGGCCTCCAGGTCGCGATTGACCTCCGGCAGCAGGCCGGCGATTGCCTCGCCATAGGCGAACAGGTCGCCGTCGTTGTTCAGGAAGACGGGCACCCCGAACCGCTCCTCCAGCATCGGCCCGACCGCAACACCTCCGCGGTACGCGGGCAGGTTGCCGACATTGAAGATCACGCCGTTGGGGTAGTCGGCCGGTCCGGGGAACGCGAAACTGATGGCAGCCGGGGCCTGGCCAACCTGATCGATGAGTGCCTGGAAACCGGAGACCATGTTTCGCAGGCTCGCCTCGAGGTGGTGCGGCTCGGCTGGCAGCGTCAGCGACTTGCCGACTTGCCCCCCGCTGCGGATCGCCGCGAACGAGAAGTTCGTCCCGCCGGCATCGAGCGTCAGCACCAGCCGCGGATCGGCGGTGAGGTCGTCGGCCACCATCATGTGGCGGCCCCCTTGGCGGCGATCCGGCGGTGGCTCCACCAGCCGTAGAAGGCGATGTACAGGTAGCAGGGAATCGGGATCAGGAACGCCCGACGGATCCCGATTGCGTCCCCGACGGCCCCCATCAGCAACGGCAGCAGGGCGCCGCCGACGATCATCATCACCAGGAGCGACGAGCCCTGCGAGGTCTGCTCGCCGAGGTCGTCGATCGCCAGCGTGAAGATGTTCGACCACATGATCGAGTTGAAGAGGCCCGTGCCGAGCGCCAGCCAGAGGGCCACCTTGCCGGTCGCGCACCCAGCGATCAGCAGCAGCAGGCACAGGGCACCCGAGAACAGGGCGAGTACAGCCGCAGGCTTGCCACGGGCGACGGCGAACGCTCCCAGGCAGAGTGCGATCATCAGCGAAAACGGCCACAGGTCGACGACCGGCAGGAAGCTGGTCACCAATCGCCCGTCCTCGAACCGCAGCGCGGTGACGACGTAGACGAGCCCCAGCAGCACGGCGGCGGTCGCCACCATCAGCACCGGCTTGCGGGTGGGGTTCACGGTCTGGGCCATCGCGATCGCGCCGCACAGCCGGCCGATCATCGCCCCGCCCCAGTAGAAGGCGAGATACAGGCTGGCGATTCCTTCATCCCAGCCCATGACGTCCGGGTCGCCCATGAAGCTCACCAGGAAACTGCCGATCGCCACCTCGCAGCCGACGTACATGAAGATCGCCACCATGCCGAGCGTCAGCTGTGGAAAGCTCAGCGCGCTCACGGAGCCGTGGGGCGGCGCCGAGCCCTCGGGCTGGATTCGCGGGAGATGGACGAAAGCCATCACCACCGCCAGGGCGAGGAACATGCCGCCAAAGATCAGGTAGGGGACCTGGATCGCGTCGAGCGTCACCTGCCCGTCTGTGGCGAACACCTTGTAGAGCAGCAAACCGCCCGCGATGGGAGCGATGGTCGTGCCCAACGAGTTGAGCCCCTGGGCCAGGTTCAGCCTTGACGAGGCGTCCTCCGGCCGCCCGAGGATCGCCGCGTATGGATTCGCCGCGATCTGGAGGAGCGTCACGCCCGTCGCCAGCAGAAACAGTGCCCCCAAGAAGAAGGCGTACGACTCCGAGGCCGCAGCCGGCGAGAACAGCCCACAGCCCGCCGCGCAGATGACGAGCGCGGTGACGATGGTCCGCTGGTAGCCGACGCGATTGATCGGATCGCCGTCGCTCACCGAGTAGATGAAGTAGATCAGCGAGATCACGAAGAACGCGCCGAAGAACGCGAACTGCACGAGCCCCGCCTGAAAGTAGCTCAGTTCGAAACTCGACTTGAGGAAGGGGATCAGCACGTCGTTCATGACGGTGATGAATCCCCAGAAGAAAAACAGGACCGTGACCGCGGCGAAGGGCCCCGTGGTGCCACCGCGTGAGTCGGTGTCGCGAACGTTCGCCGGAGGCTTCTTCCCGCCATGCGGACCGGATGCAGGCGGGCTAGCCACCATGGTTTTTTCCTCTGTCTCGGCGAAACGTCATGGAGGCTCCCCGGCGGCCCTCGTGAACCGGCATGGCACAGCAGGACGTCCGCCGGTGTCGCTGGCGTCGGCGAAGGTGGAGATGAGCGAGGGGCCCCGGTACCTCAGAGTTCCGCCGCCAGTGGGAAAAGTGCCATGCCATGGCACCAACCATGAGCCGGTCGGGAAATACCCGGCAAAAACCGTCATCCGTCCCCGCGGGCGAAGGGGGCTCGATGCCGGAACTGGACGGGGTCAGCGGACCGCCCCCGGAGGGCCCGCAACGACACGGGGCCTGACGACGCCACGCACCCCGGTCGTCAACTAGCGTCGGATCGTGTCCGAGACGAGATGCCCGAAGAGCGTTTCGCGGCCGCGGAGCACGTAGAACTTGATCGGATTGAGGTGGTCCTCCTCGGCGCGGTCGAGGATGTACTCGATGTTGTCGATCGCGATCGTCTCCCAGACGTGCAACCCCACGAGGATGTCACCCGGGCGGATCCCCTGCTCCGCCGCCGGGCCGTCCTCGCGGACCTCCACCACCACGAGCCCGCCGCGATAACGGGCCTGCAGCTTCTGCACGGCGGCGGCCGCCATCGGCTCGAGCCGCAGGCCCACCTCCTGCCAGCACCGCTCCTCGAGGGGCACCGCGTCGCGCTCGCGGGCGGCCAGCGACAGTTCCACCCGCTCCTCGGCGCCCGCCCGCACGACGGTCACCGGCACCCGCTCGCCCGGCTTCCGGCCGAGCAACGCCCGCTCGATGTCGAGCTGGTGCGTCACCGTCACGTCGCCCACCTGCTTGATCAGGTCGCCGGCCCGCACGCCGACGCTCTCCGCCGGGCTGCGACTCCCCACCGCCTCCACCACCGCGCCCCGGCGGCCGTCGGCCCGCACCGACAGGCCATGCCAGGTCTGGGCGAGCCGCTCGACGGAGAGCAGCTGGGAGACCACGTCGAGCACGTGGTCGATCGGGATCGCGAACCCGATGCCCTGCGCGCCCGCCCGCACCGCCACGTTGATGCCGATCACCTCGCCGTCGATGTTGAGCAGCGGCCCGCCGGAGTTGCCGGGGTTGATGCTGGCGTCGGTCTGGATCAGGTCGTCGTACCGCTGGGTGCGGCTCACCTCGACGTCGCGGTGGAGGGCCGAGATGATCCCGCGGGTGACCGTGTGCTCGTACCCGTAGGCGTTGCCGAGGGCGAGCACGGTCTCCCCGATCATCAGGTCGCTCGAGGTGCCGATCCGGGCCACCTGCAGCGGCATGCCGGCGTCGATCTTGATGACGGCCAGATCGGTGCGCGGATCGTGCGACACGAGCGTGGCGGCCACCGTGCGGCCGCTCGAGAGCGTCACCTCGATCCGCTTCACGCCCTCGACGACGTGGTAGTTGGTGACGATGTAGCCGCGGGGGTCGAGCACGACGCCCGTGCCCATACCGTTGACCCGCCGGACCTCGCCCCCGGCCTCCCCCTCCGACGGCACCATCTTCTGGCCGTGGATGTTGACCACCGAGTCCTTCTGCGACTCGACGGCGATCACGATCGCCGACCGGCGAGCCTCGGAGGCGGCCAGCGGCGCCGCGGCGGCAACGACGGCCGCGATCGCCAGACAGGTCCGCACCACCCGCATCGGCATCCGCTCCCTCGGAACACCAGCACCGCCGACGGCCACGCGGGCCCGCGTCTTGCTGGAATCGGGATCGGCCCGGTGCGGACCGGCGGTTCAAGGCTCACCCCGGGCACCGGCAGAGTCTTCCAGGAAACCGGCCCGGCCTGACGGCCGTGCGGGCAGCGGAAAAATCACTCATGTTCCCGGCCGCCGGCCACCACGAGAGGCAGGAGCTGGAGGACCAGGAATCCGCCGAGGGCGACCAGGGCGACGATCGGCCAGGTGCCGGCCAGCCAGCCCCCGAAGCCCCAGCCGAACTCGTGGGCCAGGCCGCCGACCAGGGCCGCCACGACCACGAGCACCAGGGCCGCGAGGATGATGCCGCAGCCCAGCGAGGCCATGGTGCCCCGAAACGTGCCCAGCTCGCTGTATTCCTCCTGGTGGAGGTCGATCGCCCGCCCCTTGGCGAGGCTGCGCGGCACCGTGTCGGCCAGTTCGATCGCCCGGGCCGCGTCGGCCCAGGTCGCGGGGGCCACGACTTCGGGCTCGGTGGCGTGCTCCTCCGCGCCCGGCTGGGCCGCGCCACGGCCGCCGACCCGGGCCGCCACCAGTTCGAGCATGGCCCCGGCGGGATCGACCGCAAGGCTTTCCTCAGGCTGCCCGGGGAGCGACCACGTCGCGGGCTGCGACCAGTCGTCCGGCATCCAGAGCGACGCCACGCCGGTAGCGCAGTGCAGCGCGAGCCGCAGGCCTGGGGCAGCCCCCGCGGCCACCTGCCAGCGCACCGGCACGCTCGTCGCCCCGGAGAGCCCGACCACGAGCGACTGCCAGCCCGCGGCGTCGTCGGCCCCGAGCGCCGAGAGCCGGGCCGGATCGCCCGTGAGCATACGGACCAAATCGGCGTCACGGGCCAGGGCCCGCAGCACCGCCTCGCGCCCCCGGTCGCCGAGCTGTCGCGTGAGCAGGAGCGACTCGACCGCGCCCAGCGGGCCGCCCCCGCCGAGCGACGACTCGAGCAGGCCGCGCAGCCGGGCCACGAGCGGATGGAGGCGTTCGGGCAACAGCGGCACGAGCGGGCCGCCTGCATCGCGGCGGATCATCTCGAGCTCCCATGCCCAGAGCATGGAGAGATCGAGCGGCTGCGAGGCCAGGATCGGTCGGCCGGCCTGCACGAGCAGCCGCACCGCCTCGGCCCGCTGCTCCGACCAGCCGTCGGCACCGACGAGCACCGCATCACAGGCGGCGGAATCGAGCAGGGCGTCGGCGGTCACGGCCTCAGCCCCGGGGAAGAGCCCGGCAGACGCATCGGCGACCAGCGCGATCCGGTGGCCGCGGGCCGTCGCCGCCGAGGCGACGGCCGCGATCCGGGGATCGGTGCCAAGGATGCCAAGGTTCAGGCGGGCCGGAGTCATGGAGGCATTGTTGACCGGCTGTTGCCGGATTTCCATGGGTTGAAGGGGTTGCCCGTGCCGATCGAGCGGCGTTGCTGGCCGAGCGAAGCCAGGATGGCGAAAGCGAGGCCAGCATCGAGCGAGCGGAGGGCAGGATGCCCATAGCGAGCGTCCGGCGAGATGGCACGGGCAACCCCGGCCCGCCCGGTTGACGAAGACCAATCATGGATGAGCCCCGGCAGAACGCCTCCCACCCGACCAGATGCGGCCCTGTGGCCGCTGTGCAGCGGGCTGGCGGGCGGGTATAGAGGAGCTTCGGGCTGCGAGGGAGCGGTCCTGGATCCGAACGGAGCGACGAATGCACGCGGAGGTGATCGCCATCGGCGACGAGCTCGTGTCGGGCCAGCGGCTCGACACCAACAGCCGCTGGCTGTCGGCCGAACTCGGGGTGCTCGGGATTCCCGTCACCTTCCACACCACGGCCGCCGACACGCTCGAGGCGGGCCTCGACGCCTTCCGGATCGCGACCGGCCGCGCCGACATCGTGGTCGCCACCGGCGGGCTCGGTCCGACCGCCGACGACCTCACCCGCGACGTCCTGGCCGCGCTGGCCGGCGTGCCGCTCGTGCTCTCCGAGGCGGCGCTCCGGACGGTCGAGTCGCGGTTCTCGACCCGGGGCATGCCCTGCCCCGCCTCCAATCGCCGCCAGGCGCTCTTCCCGGAGGGCAGCCGCGAGATCCCGAACCCGCTCGGGACCGCGCCGGGCATCGACCTCACCATCGAGACGGCCGGCCGGCGCAGCCGCGTGTTCGCCCTGCCGGGGGTGCCGGCCGAGATGAAGCCGATGTGGCGCGACGCCGTCGCGCCGGCCCTCGTGGCGCTGTTGCCCGAGGGCGGCACGATCGTGCAGCGTTGCATCAAGTGCTTCGGCGCCGGTGAAAGCGCGATCGAGGCGATGCTGCCCGACCTGATCCGCCGCGGCCGCGACCCGCTGGTCGGCATCACCGCCCACGAGGCCACGATCACGCTGCGGATCGCCGCCCGGGGGCGCGACGAGGGCGAGTGTGCGGCGAAAATCGCCACCACGGAGCGACTGATCCGCGACTGCCTGGGCGATCTCGTGTTCGGCGTCGAGGACGAGGAGCTCGAAGACGCCACGCTCACAGCGGTCGCGGCCGCGGGGTGCACGCTCGCCATCTTCGATGCCGGCACCGCGGGCACGGCGGCCGCGCTCGCCGCACGGGCCGCCGCCGACCGGCGGGCCGCGGGGCTGCCCATGGGCTTCGTCGGCGCCTCCGTGCTGCCGGCCGACGAGCCCGCGGACGCGGTCGCGCTCGCCCGCCGCGGCCGCGACGACCTCGGCGGCGACCTGGGGCTCGGCATCGCCGCCGCCCGGCCCGGGAGCGACGGCCGGGCCGGCGTGGAGATCGCCCTGGCCGGCGCCGCGGGCGTGGAACGGCTCGACCATGTGCTCGGCGGCGACCCCATGCTCGCGATCCGCCGGGCTGCCAAGGCGGGGCTCGCGTTGGTGCGCAAGCGGGCGGTGGCCCTCTCCTCGCAGGGCGTGGAGGCCACCCCGTGAGTGGACGACCTGCATCCGGCGGCGCCGCGCCGCTCGTCACCTGGCGGACGGCGATCCTGTTCGCCGGGTTCGTCGCGCTCGTGGGGCTGATCGCCTGGCCCTCGCTCGCCGGCCGGATTCAGTACGCCCGCACCCGCGCCGAGTTGGCGGCCATCGCCGACGCGGCGGCCGACGCCCGCCTGGCCCCCGTGGCGAAGCTGTTCACGACGCTGGCCCGTCTGATCGGCCCGTCGGTGGTGAACGTCACGGCCGATCGCCGGCTGGCCACGATCGCCGACGAGATCGCCACGCTCCACGGCCATCCCACCGGCGGCATCGACGACGAGTCGGTCGGGTCGGGCGTGATCATCGGGGCCGATGGCGTGATCGTGACCAACTACCACGTGGTGGCCCGGGCCGATCGAATCACCGTCACACTCGCCGACGGCCGGGAGTTCACCGCCCGGCTCGTCGCCGCCGACGCGGCCACCGATCTGGCCGTGCTCGAAATCGAGGCGCAGGGACTGCCGGCCGCCGCCTGGGGCGACAGCGACGAGCTCGAGGTGGGGGAGATGGTGTGGGCGATCGGCAATCCCTTCGGCCTCGACCGCACCCTCACCTACGGGATCATCAGCGCCAAGGGCCGCCTCGGCGTCGCGGGCGATCCGCTGCAGGAGTTTTTGCAGACCGACGCGGCGATCAACCCGGGCAACTCGGGCGGACCGCTCGTGGACGTCAATGGCCGCGTGGTCGGGATCACGACGGCGATCGCCTCGCCAGACTCCCGCGGGATCGGCTTCGCCATCCCGAGCAACACGGCCCGGCAGGTGGCCACGGCGCTCGAGCGGCTCGGGCACGTGGAGCGGGGCTACCTGGGACTGGCCCTCCGCGACACGGAGGACGGCTCACCGGGCGCGCTCGTCGTGGCGACGGAACGGGCCAGCCCCGGCGACGAGTCCGGCATTCGGCCGGGCGACGTGGTCGTGGCCTTCGCCGGGGAGGAGATCGAGCATGCGACGCAGCTGTTCCTGGCGGTGACGCGGGCCGAGGTGGGGGCGGAGGTGCCCCTGGAGGTCCTGCGGGCCGGCAAGCGCATCCCGCTCACGACCAAGATCGGCCGCCGGCCGCGGTGATCCGGTCACGGCGTGACCGGCCTCCTGGAGCCCGGTGCCGCCGGAACCGGATCGGAGTTGGGACCGCACTTGGCAGGCTGCAAGCCCGCCCCACGGTCACGGCGTGACCGGACTCCTGGGGAGTGACCGGACTCCCGACGCGTAACCAGCTCCTCAGCCCGCCGCGGGCGGCTCGCCCGGCGGATCGTCGAGCAGCTTCGTGAAGTTGAAGTCGCCGCCGCCGAAGGAGAAGCCTCCCTCCTCCGCGGCCGGCTTCTCCGCCCG
>JBJTAA010000435.1:0-5207 GCA_046090525.1 Planctomycetota bacterium | reverse complement strand
CCGCGGGTTTTCAACCCGCGGAATCCTTCCGCCATGCAACCCGCATTCGGCGGGATGAAATCCCGTCGCCACGTGCAACCCACATTCGGCGGGACGAAATCCCGTCGCCACATGTAACCCGCATTCGGCGGGATAAAATCCCGTCGCCACGCGCAACCCGCATTCGGCGGGATGAAATCCCGTCGCCACGTGTCGACCCGGATTCGGCGGGATGGAATCCCACCGCCACTGGCCAGCCCGCTGCGGCAGGCTGCAAGCAGCCCCATGGTCGAGGTCACACGTGCGGCGAGCAGGAATACCCTTTCGCCCTGCCGGTGCGTAGAGTTCCCCCGCGGCGATCTTCCCGCATCGTTCCCGGCATGGACGCGTTGCCCCCGGAGGCTCCGCCATGCCCTTCGACACCCTGGTCTTTTGCCCCGACGCCGCCGAGGAGGCGGGCGGTCAGGCCGCGACGCTCGCGGCGCCTCTGCCCCACGCGGCGCCGGCCGTGCTCCGCGTCGGGCTCGTGGGCTGCGGCGGCTTCGCCCGGTTCGCGGCACAGCAATACCGTCGCCTGCCGGGCGTGAGCCTCGAGGCCGTGGCCGACGTCAATGCCAACGCGGCCGCCCAGGCGGCCGCGGAACTGGAGGCCGCCGTCCTGCCGCAGCGGGAGGTGCTCGCGCATCCGTCGCTCGATCTCATCTACATCGCCACCCCGCCCGCGGTCCATTTCGAGCAGGCCGCGGCGGCGCTCGCGGCCGGGCATCACGTGCTCGTGGAGAAGCCGCTGGCCACCACCGTCGCCGACGCCGAGCAACTGGCCGCCCTGGCCGCCCGCGAGGGGCTCGTGTGCGTGGCCAACCTCCTCGAACGCTACTGCCCGCTGGCCGAGGTCGTGCGGCGGCTGATCGAGTCGCGGCTGCTCGGGGGGCTCGTGCACGGGCTGTTCGTCAACGAGGCGGCCGACGAGGGGCTCGGCCCCGAGCACTGGTTCTGGAACCGCGACACCAGCGGCGGCATCTTCGTCGAGCATGGCGTCCACTTCTTCGACCTGGTCGCGTCGTGGCTGGGGAACGGCCGGGTCGTCTCGGCCGCGCGGAGCGTCCGCTGGCCGCCCGGGGTCGACGTCTTCGAGAACGGCGACGGCGAGTCGGGGACCGGCGAGCCCCACGAGGAGCAGGTGGCCTGCACCTGCCGCTACCCCGCCAACCATGCCCTCGCGCTGCCCGGCGAGCCGCGGCACGCCCACTCGGGCGTCCTGTTTCACTTCGAGCACGGCTTCCATCAGCCCTCGCTGCTCGATCGGCAGGAGATGCGGCTCGTCTTCGAGCGGGGCGAGGTGAGCCTCTTCGACTGGGTGCCCACCCACGGCACGCTCCGGGCGCTGCTCGACGACGAGGCCGTGACGGCGGTCTCGGCGCTCCTGCCCCAGGCCACGGTCCGCAGGTCCGACAGGCTCGCCGGCGGCCCACGGCGGGTCAGGGGGCGGTTTCACGAGTGGGCCGCCGCCACCATGGTCGAGATCGATTTCACCTCGGGCGGAGACAAGATGACGGTCTATGCCCAGGCCGTCAGCGACCTGGCGGCCGACCAGATCGCGCGGATCCGCGACCCGCATCACGTCCGTCGGCTCACCGAGGGCGACTGCGTCGCAGCGGTGGCCTTGGCCTGCGAGGCCGATCGACTCGCCCTGGCCGCTGGCTGAGCGTCGCCCATCAGCTGCGGCCCTGGAGCCGCCGCCAAGCAAGCGCCGCGCCGGCGGCCGCCAGGGCGATCACCCCGGCCGAGGGCTCGGGCACCTCGCTGATCATGTCGTAGGTTTCGCCCGGCTCCACGCCATCGTTGTCGAGGTCCAAGGCAACGTCGGCGTTCATGCTGGCCGACTCGGCCATCGTGATCGCCTGGAACTCGCCCAGCGAGTTGGCCATTTTCGTGGCGTATCCGCTGTTGCTGCCGTCACCCTCGGCCCAGACGCGGAAGAAGAACACGCTCGGCGTCATGCCGATGCTCTGGGCCTGCGTGAACGCGGGCCCCGTCAGGGTCGGATTCGTGAAGCCGGAGGTGGGGATCGCGGAGTTGGCGATCGTGACCGTCGTCAGGGCGTCGGCCAGCAGTGGATTGGGCACGATCGGCCCGGTCCAGAGCGAGGCTCGGAGCGTGTTCTCCGGCGGCGTACTGCTCCTCCGGGAGGCCGACAGACGCACCGAAAAACTGTCGAAGGTCGCTGTGCCCGCGGCAGTGGAGAGTTGGAACTGGTAGTCGCGATAGGCGAGTCGCGACGGCCAGGTGGCGACCCCGCCCGACAGGCTCGTGCCGTGGACGTTGAGATTGGACGTGGTGCCGTTGGGGCTCACATCGATGCTGATGAGCTCGCCGCGAACGCTGCCCACGGCCAGCAGGATCGCGAGACAACCGAGGACGCGGGTGGGGTTTCGGCGGGGCATGGCTGCTCGGGGGTGGGGCGGGTTGACCGAGATCGAGGCGGGCGGTTCTGGCGGGTTCTCCACCGAACAGTAGTGAGACCCGCAAAATCACGCAACGTTTCGGTGTGACGGGCGCGAAGGGGGCCAAGCGCCCGCCGCTCCCGCCGAATCCGAACCAAAGCCGTTTTCCGCATTTTTCCGGGGTGCTGCTCGCCCAAAACCGCTCTTGCGGGGGGGTTCGCCAAACGCCTAACACCCCCCTTATGAATGGGTTGCCCTCCAATCCGCAACGCCTCCATCCCGGGGGCCACCTCGAGGTCGCCATCCTGGGCGCCGGCTTCGGCGGGCTCTGCATGGCCATCAAGCTCCGCGAGCGGGGCTGTGACGATTTCCTGATTCTCGAAAAGGCGGCCGACCTGGGGGGCACTTGGCGCGACAACACGTACCCCGGTTGCGGCTGCGACGTGCCGGCCCACCTCTACTCCTACTCGTTCGCCCAAAACCCGCACTGGACCCGCACCTACGCCCGGCAGCCCGAGATCCTCGCCTACCTGCGACGAGTCGCCGGCGAGCGGGGCATCGATAAGAAGATCGCCTTCGAGACCCAGGTCACCGACCTGGCCTGGGACGACGCGGCCGGCCACTGGCAGCTCGTGACGGCCGACGGCCGGCGGTTCACGGCCCGCGTCGTGGTGTCGGCCGTGGGGGGGCTGCACGTCCCGAAGACGCCGCCGCTGGCGGGCCTCCAAACCTTCGCCGGGCCAGCCTTCCACTCGGCTCGCTGGCGGCACGACGTCGAGCTCGCGGGCAAGCACGTGGCGGTGGTCGGCACTGGGGCCAGCGCCATCCAGATCATTCCTGCGATCGCCCCGCAGGTCGCCCGGCTCACCGTCTACCAGCGGTCGCCCCCCTGGGTGCTGCCGCGGCGTGACGAGACCATTCCACCGGCGGCCCGCTGGGCCTACGCCCACGTGCCGGGCCTCCTCTCGCTCAAGCGGGCCTGGCACTACTGGCGGGCCGAGGCGCTCGCGCTGGGGCTCGCCTGCAAGCCTAAGCTGATGGGGATGGGGCAGAAGGCGTCGGCCGCCTACAAGGAACGCGAGATCGCCGATCCCGATCTGCGGCTCAAGCTCAATCCCTTCTACACGCTCGGCTGCAAGCGGATCCTGATTTCCGACGACTTTTACGCCGCGATGACGCGGCCGAACGTCGAACTCGTCACCGAGCCGATCCGGGAGGTGCGGCCGACCGGCATCCTCGCCGGCGACGTCGAACGCCCCTGCGACGTGCTCGTGTTTGCCACGGGCTTCGACGCCTTCAACGCCACGGCGGGGATGTCGATCCGGGGCAGGGGAGGGCGGTCGCTCGCCGCCGACTGGGCCGACGGCCCGGAGGCCTATCGCGGCGTGGCCGTCAGTGGCTACCCGAACCTGTTCCTGATCATGGGGCCCAACTCGGGTCTGGGCCACAACTCGATCGTGTTCATGATCGAGGCACAGGTGAGATACATCCTCGGCTGCCTCGACTGGCTCTCCAGCGGCCGGCTGCCGGAGGTCGAGGTGCGGCCGGAGGTGCAGCGGGCCTGGAACGACTCGCTGCGGCGGCGATTTCGCCGCACGGTCTGGCAGGACAAGCCCGGGGGCTCCCCCTGGCAACTCCCCTGCACGAGCTGGTACGTCAACGCCCGGGGCCGCAACACGACGCTCTGGCCGGGCCTCTCAGCGGCCTACTGGTTCGCGATGCGGCGCCCCCGACGGGCCGACTATCGGTGCATCGAGGGCGAGGTGCCGGCAGCCCGTCGATAGCGGTGAGCAGCCGCAGCGGCGGGGAGATCGGCATGCCCATCTCCCCACCGTGCCTGGCTATCACCCTGGCTGGATCACCGACGGGGGCAGGCTCATCCCGGAGGCCGCATCGTCAAGCGCGGCGACGGCGGGCCATGGTGAGGACCGCGACGGCCGCGGCCGCGGCGAACGCCGAGGCATTCGGCTCGGGAACGCTCACGACGTTGCCCGCGAACCCGGTCGCCGACGGTGCCGACGGAAAATAGTTGCCCTGGTCGTAGGTCCCGGCACCGAGGATCCCCAGGAGGTCGAGCAGGTCGGTGACCCCGTCGTAGTTGAAATCACCCTGGCTCCACACCGCCGCCACCGGCTGCTGGTAGGTGCCCGAGCCCAGGATCTCGAGGAGATCCACCAGATCGACCAGCCCGTCGAGGTTCGTGTCGCCCGGGGAGGCGAAGGAGACCCGTGCCGCCCCATCCCCGGCCACCGTGTAGCCGACCGCCCGCGTGCCTCCAGAGGCGGCGGCGGCGGCCGACGTGATGCCCGTCGTGCCGTCCCAGTTGCCGCCGTTGAGGCCGACGATGATGTCAGCCCGAAGGTCGGCCGCCGAGATGCCGCCGGCGGCGATCGCCAGTTCACCGGCCCCGAGGTCGACCTTGCCGCCGCCGCTCGTCTCCGTGACCGCCAGTCCAGCGACGCCCAGGCTCAGGCGGGCCGCATCAGGGAGATCGACGAGCCCACCGGCCCCGACCACGAGTGAGGACGTGCTGGCGATCGTTCCCGAGTTGATCGTGAGCGTGCCGATGCCGGTGGCGGCGTTCACAGCGAGCGTGCCGCCCGCCAGGGTGCCGCCCGAGACGGTGACGCTCGGGGTCTTCATGGTGACGCCGGGGCCGACGGCGAGCCGCGCCCCTGAGGCCACCGTCACCGCACTGGCCGCCACGGCGTCGGCATTGGTCACCTCCAGCGTTCCGGCCGCCACCGCGGTCGGGCCGGTGTAGGCATTCGCCGCGTCGAAGAC
>JBJTAA010000434.1:0-3182 GCA_046090525.1 Planctomycetota bacterium | reverse complement strand
CGCCTACGCTCGCCCAGGCCGGGGCATCCTTCCTGTTTCACGGCTTCGCGGCCCAGGAGCCCGGTTCCGCCGGAACCGGGTCTGTTCGGATCGCGGCCGCCTGCGTGATCCGGTCACGGCGCGACCGGACTCCTCGGGCTCGAACGCCCCGCCGTGACCACCCCTGCCGCGCACCATGCCCGGCCCTCGGGTAGCCTACATGGGACCCTCTGCACCCCCGAGGTGGCCCCGTGAAACTCATCATCGCGATCATCCAGCCCAACAAGCTCGAGAGCGTCAAGCAGGCGCTCTCGGAGGTCGAGGTGTTTCGACTCACGGTGCTCGACGTGCAGGGCTTCGGCCGTCAACGGGGACACGCCGAGACCTACCGCGGCCACGAGATCGCCGTGAACCTGCTGCGCAAGGTGCAGCTGCAGATCGCGGTCAACGACGACTTCGTGGAACCGACGATCGCGGCGAGCGGGAAGGGGGGCCGCACGGGCGAGCGCGGCGAGATCGGCGACGGCAAGATCTTCGTGCTGCCGATGGACGAATGCGTCCGCATCCGCACCGGCGAACGCGGCAGCGAGGCGATATAGGTTTCGCGGCTTCGCGGCCATCCATGACCCGCGAAGCCTTGGCTCGGCGGAGGGCACGCCAAGGGTGCCCTCGCCTCGCGGCGGCCGGCTTCGTGCCGGCCTGACGTCGATTCGCTGCCCATAGCCACTTTTTCGGCACCGCCGCGCGGCGTTCCAACGAGCGACGCGAACGACCGCGAGGGGTTGCGCATGCCAATCGAGCGGCGTAGGAAACCGAGCGCAGCAAGGATTGCGAAGCGAGGTTTCCTCCGAGCGACCGGAAGGCAGGATGCCTGCAGGGAGCGTCCGGCGAGATGGCATGGGCAGCCCCGAGCCTGCGCGACCAAGGGCGACGTCACCAGTGATCCGGTCACGGCGTGACCGGACTCCTGAGCGGTCACGGCGTGACCGGACTCCTGGGCGGGCGATCCCACGCCCGTGCTACAGCCGCTGCGGGTGGAGCCGGGGCTGGGCGCCGAGCGCGAGGCGGTTGGTGGCCGCGAGGAAGGCGCGGGCCGCCGCCTCGAGCGAGTCGGTCGACACGCCGCGTCCCCGCTGCACCTGACCGGCGTGCTCGAGCTCGACCGTCACCTCGGCCTGCGCATCCTTGCCGACGGTCACCGCCTGCACGCGGAAGTCGCGGCAGGACGTGGTGATGCCCGTGAGCTTCTCGATCGCCAGGAAGATGCCGTCGATCGGGCCGTCGCCGGCGGTGATCGTGACCGACCGCGGCTCGCCATCCTGCAGCACCCGCAGGGTGACGGTGGGCGCGGCGGCCGATTCGCTCGTCAGGCTGTAGCCCTCGTAGGCGAACTGCTCCGGCAGCGCCGAGAACTGCTGCTCGCAGAGGGCCGCGATGTCGCCGTCGTAGATCTCCTTCTTGCGGTCGGCCAGCAGCTTGAACTGCTCGAAGACCGTCTTCAACTGCTCGGCGTCGAGCTCGTAACCGAGGGCCTTGGCCCGGTCGGCCAGCGCCGCCCGGCCGCTGTGCTTGCCGAGCACGAGGTCGGTCTTCTCCAGGCCCACGTCCTCGGGCCGCATGATCTCGTAGGTGCTCCGCTCCTTGAGCATGCCGTCCTGGTGGATGCCCGACTCGTGGGCGAAGGCGTTGCGGCCCACGATCGCCTTGTTGCGGGGTACCTGGATGCCGGTGATCGTGGCCACGAGCCGGCTCGTGGGCACCAGCCGCCGGGTGTCGATCCGCGTCGTGCAGCCGTAGTGGTCGGCCCGCGTCCGCAGGGCCATCACCACCTCCTCCAGCGCGCAGTTGCCGGCCCGCTCGCCGATCCCGTTGATCGTGCATTCGATCTGCCCCGCGCCCGCCTCGACCGCGGCCAGGCTGTTAGCCACCGCCAGGCCGAGGTCGTCATGACAATGCGTGCTGATCACCGCCTTGTCGATGTTGGGAACCCGCTCGACGAGCGTGCGGATCACCCGGTGCATCTGCGACGGGGTGGCGTAGCCGACCGTGTCGGGGATGTTCACCGTCGTGGCGCCGGCCGCGATCGCCGCCTCGACCACGCGGCAGAGGAAGTCGGGCTCGGTGCGGGCGGCATCCTCGGGGGAAAACTCGATGTCGTCGCAGAGGTTCCGCGCCCTGCTGACACCGGCCACCGCCCGGGCCACGATCTCGTCCTCCGTCATCCGCAGCTTGAACTCACGATGAATCGCGCTCGTCGCGAGGAAGACGTGGATCCGGCCGCGGCGGGCCGGGCGGAGGGCCTCGCCCGCCCGGTCGATGTCGCCGTCGTTGCAGCGGGCCAGCCCGCAGACGGTCGCCTCCGTGATCGTCGCCGCGATGTCACGGACGCTCTCGAAGTCGCCCGGCGAGGCGATCGGAAAGCCCGCCTCGATCACGTCCACCCCGAGCTTCTCCAGGGCCTGGGCCACCTCCAGCTTCTCGGTGCGGTTCATGCTCGCCCCGGGCGACTGCTCGCCGTCGCGGAGCGTGGTGTCGAAGATGCGGATCGGACGGGGGTCGGGCATGGGGCGAGGGAACCCAAGGGGAATGCCACGGACGGGCCGCCCGCGGCGAATCCCTATCGTAGCCGCCGCCGGCAGCCCGCGGCAGGCTCCCCAGGAGTCCGGTCACGGCCCAGGAGTCCGGTCACGCCGTGACCGGATCACGCACGGCGTCGCGTGTCACAACGCGGATTCGGGGCCGGCGGTGATCCTCTCCGCGCCTCCGGCGATCGCTACGACTGGCCCAGGGATGATGGTGCACCTTCCGGTGGCCGCGTATCGCCTGCGGCTTGTGCGAGTCTCACCGACCAACCCCGCCGAAAGCATCTCGGGCTGCTGGCCCAGGAGCCTGGTCACGCCAGGAGCCCGGTCACGCCCCAGGAGTCCGGTCACTCCGTGACCGGATCACGCGGGACGTCGCCTTCAGTCACGCGGCTCGGGGTCGCCCGTGCCATCTCGCCGGCCGCTCCTTCCGGCCATCCTGGCCTTCAGTCGCTCCGTGCTAGCTCGCTTCGGCATGGTGGTGTTCTTCTGGCGCCGCGGCTGGCTCAAGCGCTGGCACTGAGTTCACGGCGGGCTCGGGCATCCTGCCCTTCCTGCCTGCGTTTCCGTGCGGCTCGCTGCGCCCAGCGGATTCCGCGGGTTGACAACCCGCAGCCACCT
>JBJTAA010000433.1:0-11171 GCA_046090525.1 Planctomycetota bacterium | reverse complement strand
TCGCCGGGGCGAGGATACGCCCAAGGCTCCTCGAGCGTTCGCCGACCCCCTCACCTAGGTCTCTCAGCTTCCGGCGTCGTCGCTATAGCTATCGTGAATCAGCTCTAGTACCGGTAAATGGCCGCGGCGCCCGTGGCCGTGGGCATCGCGGTGCGGGCGAGCGACGTGATCTCGCCGCCGTGCAGGAGCACCGTCTCGGCCAGGGCCCCGAGCACGTCCTCCGTGCGGGAGGCGGGCAGGGCGCCGGTGCGGGACAGATCGGCCGGAGCCTCGCCGTCACCGGTGATGCTCCCCGTCTGGCGATCGAAGGAGCCGGGCAGGAACCGGTCGGCCTCGACCAGGAGCAGGGCGATCCGCCCCGCCACGGCCGCCGCACCGATGTCGGCCAGGTCCTGCCCCGTGAGGCCGCGCTCATGGGCCTGATGGAACATCTCGAGCTTGCGTTCGACCCGCCGGGCGTGGGCCGCGGCGAACAGGGGCGCGACCTTCGCGGCCAACTCCTCGCGGGACATGAGATGTGGATCGAGCGGCACGTGCTCCTCGAGCAGGAGGGGATTCGTGGAGAGGCCGCGGAACGTGGCCGCCAGCGGCGCGGCCGCCACGAGCACGAGCGGCAGCCCCGTCGGCCGTGAGGCCCGCTCCTCGACCACCGCATCGACGTGCCGGAGAAAGATCTCCGTGTCCTTGTCGAGATCGTCCTGCCGGAATCCCGTGCCGCCGTGGACCACGGGGATGCCGGCGCGGCCCCGGGGGCCCATCTCCCGGTAGACGCGGTGCGGCTCGCGCAACTCCTCGTCCACCACCTCGCCCCGCACGAGCGGCGCGGCCGGCTCGGCCGCGGTCGGCCGCGCGAGCGGCAGCGGGTCGAGTGGCCCGACCGTGACGTCATGGGCGGACGGGCTGCCCGCCACGTCGTGCCAGGCGGTGGCCTCGTAGACCGTCGCCTCGCGACTGGTGAGCGCGAGGATCGTGAACCGCTCGAGCGACGCGGCGATCCGCACCAGGGGCAGCACGTGGAAGCGGGCCGTGACGAGGGCCAGCGGTTTGACCGGCCGCTGCAGGAGATAGCCGCGGGCCCGGCCGTCGGCGGCGAACAGGGCCAGCCCGTCATGGGCGTGCTCCCAGAACTGCCGGTCGCCGTCGAGCACGCGGAACGGATGGAGCAGGCGCTCCACCTCGGTGCGGGGCCGGGAGAGCCCGAGCGCCAGTTCCAGGGCCTCGAGCAGGTGGCGGTAGGCGGGCCGATCGACCGTGTTGTCGGGAACCTTCCGGTGGGTGGGCAGGTAGAGCGACAGGCAGGGGTGCGCGGCCGGTGTTGCCAGGAGCGGCCGGATGCTCTCCGGTGAGAGCGGCTCGAAGTCGATCGCGGCAGCCGAGCGGGCGTTCACGCGGATGCTCCCATGCCGGGCATCCGCTGCCGGAGAAGGCCGACCCAACGCGGCGTCGGGCGGGGTGCAACTATTCGCCAAGCCGCCCGCGGTGGGCAAGGGGCGGCGTCACGAAGGCTGCTCGGGCCAGGGTGACCGCGGGATTTGCACGGCGAGCGGTGGTCCCTGGCCCCGGCGGACACCGCGTCGTGCACCGCCTTGCCGGCTGGACTACAACACTCGGCCGCGGGCGCGCAAGGCACACGTGCGCGCTACGCGCCCCAGACGAAGCCCCAGGGAGGCGACATGCCGGACGACGTGATCGCGATCGTACCGGCGGGAGGCCGATCCAGTCGGATGGGCGCGCTCGTCGGCCCGGGCGGCAAGGCGGCGCTCGAGATCGCGGGCGACAGCATGCTGGCGCGGGTCTGCCGGACCCTCGCCGGGGAGGTGGGGCGCGTGATCGTCGTGGCCGCGGCCGGGCAGCCCTTGCCGGCCCTGCCCGCGGGCGTCGAAATCATCCGCGATCGCCGCCCGGCAGCCGGCCCGCTGGCGGCGATTCACGATGGGCTCGTGCATGCCGGAGCGGGCCCCAAGGTCGCGGTCATCGCCTCCTGCGATGTGCCGGACATCGCGCCTGAGGTGATCCGCGTGCTCGTCGCGGCGGCCCGGGAACCGGGCGTCCGCTGGGCCGTGCCCGTCGTGAGGGATCATCCGCAGGTGCTCGTCTCGGCGGTCGCGACCGACCTGGCCGACACGATCGCGGCGGCGGTCGCGGCGGGCCGCTTGAGCCCGCGGCTGCTGCTTGCCGACCTGCGTCGCGAACAGCCCGCCAGCATCCGTATGCTTGCGGAGGACCAGTTCACCGCGGTCGATCCAGCCTTGGCGTCCTTCGCCGACATCGACACGCCGGGCGATCTGCCCGCCTGGCCCAGGCGATAGCCGCGTCCGCATCGCCTCGAGGACCGCAACCCGCCTTCATGGGATCGCAGGCGGCCTCCTATACTCGCCCCCCATGGCGAAGCGAAAACCGCAGGCACGAACCGGGCGGCGGCGGTGGGGCGTGTTCTCGCTGGCTGCCCTGGCGATCCTCGCCGGCCTCGCCTGGATGGCGCCGGCCGTGGTCGTGCACACGAGCCTGCGTGACCGGCCGCTCGAGGCGGCGCTCGCGGGCATCGACGGCCGGGTGACGAGCCGGTCGGCCACGTGGAACTGGCTGTCGGGAATCGAGTACCGGGATATCGTCCTCAGCGACCGCTCCGGGCAGCCGGCGGTGATCGTGCCGTCGCTGGTGATCGAGAAGGGGATCGTCGGCCTCGTCGTCGATCCGCGGAACCTGGGCACGGTGCGGCTCTCGGGCGTCGAGGCGGTGATCGCCGTCCGCCCCGGCGGCAGTTCGCTCGAGGACATCCTCGCCCCGTGGCTGGCGTCCGCCGGCGCCGGCGGTGGGGTGGCGGGCGAGCTCGAACTCGTGGGCGGCACGGTGGAGTTCGTCGACACCGTGCGCCAGGACGCCTGGCGGGTGAGCGACCTGATCGCGGCCGTCACGCTCGTGGACCGCGGTGCGATCACCGGCTGGACGGCCGCGGGTCGGGTGCGGCATGCGGGCCGGCGGATGGAGCCGACCGCTGGCGGGCTGTCACCCGCCGACGCGTCCCCCCAAGCGGCCGATGCCCCCAGGCTCGACCGCACGACCATTCCTGCGGCGGCCGCGGCGGTGCTCGCCCGTGACGGGGGGTGGAGCATCTCGGCGCCCGCGGCGGCCGGGGGCAGCCGCTCGATCGCCGTCACCACGCAGCGGTTGCCGCTGGGCATCTCGAGCGTGGCGGCCACGCGGTTCGGGGGTGAGCGGGTCGCCGACGGGCTGGCCGACGTGCGGTTCGACGTCGCGGTGTCGGACGCGATGACGGAGATCCAGGGGCGGGCCGTGATCGACAAGCTCGCCGTCTGCTCGGCCGCCACGCTTGCCGAGGAGTTCGCGCTCGAGCGGTGCGAGTTGCCGCTCGACGTCGTCATCGACGGGGGCGGGCTCGCCATCCGGGAACTGCGGGCGCTCTCGCCGGTCTTCGAGGCGGAGGCATCGGGTCGGCTGCCGCTGCCGGCTGCCGATCCCTGGCGCTGGCTCGAGGACGCCGTGGGTCATGACTGCTCGGTGGCCGCGCGGATCGACCTGGCCGCAGCAGCCGAGGCGCTCGCCGGGGGACTGGCAGTGCGCCCCGACGTGAAGGTCACCGGCGGCAGTCTCGACATCGCGGCCCTGGCCCGGGCCGACGGGGCCGACCGGGTGATCGAAGTCAGGCTCGACGCCCGGAACCTCGCCGCCGTGCGGCTCGCCGCGGCTCCCGAGGAGGCGGGGCCGGCGGGCTCGGAGAACGGACGGGCCTCGGGCGAGGCGCCGGCCTCCGGCACTGCTGCGGCCGTCGAGCGGCCGCTCCGCTGGAGCGAGCCCTTCACCGCCTGGCTCAAGGGGCGGCGTGGGCCGGGCCAAGACGCCGGGTTGCGGATCGAGGAGGGGCGCATCGCCTCCCAGGCGGCCGAGCTCTCGGCGACCGGCACGCCGGCGGCCATTCGCATGCAGTGGACGGTGGACCTCGGCGGGTTCGTCGGCGAGCTCGCCGAGGTGCTCGATCTCGGCGGCCTCGAGCTCGCGGGCCAAGCCCGGGGCCGGCTCGACGCGGAGCGGGCCGAGGGGGGCGCGACGGCCGTGAAGCTCGCCGCGAGCGTCACCGGCTTCGAACTGACCGCCCCGGGCCGCCCCGTCTGGCGGGACGACGCGCTCATGCTCGATGGCGAACTCGTCGGCTCGCTCTCCGGCCAGTTGGCGGCCGTCGATACGGCCAGGGGCATGCTCACCGCGGCCGACGACTCGCTCGAGGTCTCGCTGGTCGGCGGCGTGCTCCTCGATGCCGGCGGGCTCGTGAGCCGCGTCCGCCGCCAGGGCGCCTGGATCCGGCCGGCCGCGACGGGCGGTGAGGTGGCGGCCGACTGCTCGCTGGTCGGCGACCTGGGCCGCTGGCATGCGCGGCTGGCGGCGGCGGTGCCGGCGGTGGCGATCGCGGGCCTCGAACTCGGGGGCCGCGTCAATGTGACGGCGGCGGTGACGCCCGAGCCGGCCGCCGGGAGCGACGCCTGGCGGATCACGAAGGCCGGTGGCGAGATCGAACGCTTCGCGCTTGCGCTCGCCGGCCGGAAGGTGAGCGAGCCTCGGATCGTGGCCACGGCCGCCGGGATCGTCCGCCCGGCCATGGGCCAACTCGAGGTCTCGTCGGCCGAGGTGCTCTCGAGCTCGCTTTCGATCCGCAGCGGCGGCGTGACGTGGCTCGCCGCCGTGGAGGAGCCCCCGACCGGTGCCGCCGCGGGGCCGCTCGACGTGCTGCTTGGCCGGATCCGCGGCCGCGTGCAGTGGCAGGCCGATCTCGCCCGGCTCGAGGATTGGATCGTGCCGGCCGCCGCCGCGGCGGCCTGGCCGCTCGCGGGCCGGGCCTGGGGCACGCTCGACGTGGCCGAGACGCAGCTCGGCGTCAACCTCGCGGCGGAGGCGACCGGCAGCCAGGTCGTGTTCGCGGCGCGACCCGATCGCCGCGGCGAGGCCCGGCCGATCTGGAGCGAGCCGCAGGCGAACCTGGCCGTCGAGTTGACGCGGCCCTTCGTCCGCGCTGGTGACGGGACGCTCGCCGCGGCCAACCGGCTCGTGGTCGACCGGCTGGCGATCGAGTCGTCCACGGTGGCGTTGGCCGCGCGCGGCGGCGTCGAGGATTGGTCGGGCGCCCGCCGCTGTGAGCTCACCGGGTCGCTCTCCTACGACTGGGAGCAGTTGTCGCGGTTGGCCACGCCCTGGACCGGCGGCCGGATCCGTCTGGTCGGCGCGGTGAACCGGCCGTTCGCGGTGCGCGGTGCGTTCGGGCAGGCTGCCGCCGGCGGAGTGCTCGCCGATGACGTGCCCGGCACGCTGCCCTTGCCCGAGGCCTGGCTGGCGGCGGCCCGCGGCGGTGAATCGGGCCAGCCCGCGACCGCGGTGAAGACCGTCGCGCCCGTCGGCCGGGCCGGGCCCAGATTCGAAGACGTGGCGTTCGACACCTCCATCGCGTGGACGGCCGCCGACCTCGATGGATTCCCGCTGGCCGCCGGCGACCTGCCCGTGCGGCTCGTGGAAGGGCAGCTGGCGCTCGGGCCCTTCGACGTGGCGGCGGCGGGCGGGAGGCTGCGAGGGTCGCCCTGGCTCGCGTTGAAGCCGGCCCCGGGCGAGTTGGTGGTGCCGCCCGGCCGGATCGTCGAGCGGGTGCAGCTGACGGGTGCGGTGTGCCACCGGTTCGCGACCTGGATCTCGCCGCTCTTGGGCCGGTCGACCGAGAGTTCGGGCGTGGTCACGATCGACACGGCCGGCGTCCGGCTGCCGCTCGCCGATCCGCTCGCCGGCGAGGCGGCGGCGCAGGTGGTCTTCGAGCAGTTCGAGGTGATGCCCAGCGGGGCGATGCAGCCGCTGGTGAACCTGCTCGGCAAGCTGCAGGCCGCGGTCGATCCGCGGTTCGCCCTCTCCGACAAGCCGGTGCTCCTCAGGGTGCGGCCGGAGCCGATCCGCGTGCGGCTGGCCGAGCGGCGGATCTGGCACGAGGGGCTCGTGATGGACTCAGGCGCGCTTTCGCTCACGTCGAAGGGGAGCGTGGGGGCGGACGGGTCGCTGGCGATGCTCGTGGAGGTGGCCTTCCGCGGGGACCTGGTCGGACAGACGCCGGTGGTCGCCACGCTCGCGCGGACTCCGCTTTCCATTCCCCTCAAGGGCACGCTCGCCCGGCCGCAGTTCGACGCCGCCGCGGCCGACGTGCTCCTGCAGCGGGTGCTCGAGAACACGGCCCGGGCGGTGATCGACGACGGGCTGGGGCGAGGGCTCGAGGCCCTCTTCGGCCGGCCCCCGGCGGGGCTGCCGCCCCCGGCCCAGCCTGCTCCGCTCGTGCTTCCCCGCTGACGCCGCGCGAAGAGTCGGTTGAAGGCCGCTCCCGCGGTCGGGCTGGTTCACCACGCCGCTGGTTTCCGATCACGAGCCTGGGCTGCATGAAGCGTTTCAACGCGTCGGTTTCCGTGATCCAACGCCCTGCTGTCGGCCGGTGGGCCGCAGTCGTCCTCGCGCTCGTGGCTGGTCCGGGCGTGGGCCTGCCGGTCGGGGCCTCCGACCCGCCGGCAATCGGCCGTGAGTTTCGCGCCGCCTGGATCGCCACCGTCGCCAACATCGACTGGCCATCCCGGCCCGGGCTGCCCGCGGACCGGCAGCGAGCCGAACTCGTGGCCCTGCTCGACCGGGCCGTCGCCACGCGGCTCAACGCCGTGATCCTCCAGGTCAGGCCCTGTGCGGACGCGCTCTACGACTCGCCGCTCGAGCCGTGGTCGGCCTACCTGAGCGGCACGATGGGCCAGGCCCCCGAGCCCTTCTACGACCCGCTGGCCTTCGCGATCGAAGCGGCCCATGCCCGTGGGCTCGAACTGCACTGCTGGTTCAATCCCTACCGCGTCCGGCATTCCGCGGCGGTCGGGCCGGCCGCGGCGACGCATGCGAGCGTCAGCATGCCCGACGTCGTTCGCCAGTACGGCCCGTTCCTCTGGTTCGACCCGGGCGAGCCGGAGGCGGCCGAGCGCTTTCTGGCCGTCGTTCGCGATGTCGTCGGCCGCTACGACATCGACGGCGTGCACATCGACGACTACTTCTATCCGTATCCCGTGAAAGAGGAAGGCCGCGAAGTCCCCTTTCCCGACGACACGAGTCACGCCCGGGCCGTGGCGGCCGGAGGCTTGGCCGACCGTGCCGCGTGGCGGCGGGACAACGTCGACCGGCTCGTCGAACGGCTCTGGACCGAGGTGAAGAGAGAGAAGCCGCACGTGCTCGTCGGCATCAGCCCGTTCGGCATCTGGCGGCCGGGCCATCCGCCGGGCATCAAAGGGCTCGACCAGGTCGCGGCCCTCCATGCCGACCCCAGGAAATGGCTTCGCGAGGGGTGGCTCGACTACCTCGCGCCGCAGCTCTACTGGAGGACCGCACCGCCGGAGCCGGGCTTCGAGAAGCTCCTCGGCTGGTGGGTCGGCGAGAACGTCAGGCACCGCGGGCTCTGGCCGGGGCTCGCCACTTCCCGAGTGCGGCAGGATCCCGCGGTCGCGGTCACGGCGACCGCGTGGGACGCGGACGAGATCCTCCGTCAGGTGGCGGCCACGCGGGCGGAGCAAGGCGTGGGCGGCGCCATCCACTTCAGCATCAGGGCGATCGCCGCGGACTTCGACGGCGTAGCCACGAAACTCGCCGCCGGGCCCTACGCGGAGCCCGCCCTCGTGCCGGCGATCCGCCCGCCGCATGGGCCCGTCCCTCTGGCACCGGCGGTCGCACGCAACGCAACGGGCATCACGTTCGCGCTGCCGCCGGGCGCCAGGCAAACGGCCTGGCTCTGGGCGGTGAGGAGCCGCAGCGGCGCGACGTGGCAGACAACGCTCCTGCCGGGCCGAACGAGCCAGTTCGCGCTCGCCGCGGACGTGGACGAGGTGCTGGTCTCGGCGGTGGCCCGTGACGGTCGGGAAGGACCGGTCACCCGGCTGACGACGGCGGTCGCGCCGTGACCGTGACCGTGTCCGTGTCCGTGGCCACGAACCCCGGCCACCGTGATGTTCACGCCCCCGCGGCGACGCCCTGCCGCAGGCGGCGCTCGAGGGCCGACACGAGCCGCTCGAGCTCGCGGCGGTAGGAGAAGTGCTCGACCTCGAGCGTGTGCCTGGGCGAGGCGATGTAGCGGATCGGGTTCGGGCGAGCCGGCCGCTGGCGGCGGGCATAGAGCCAGCCCGCGGCCCGGGGCGACTCGCGGGCCGCCCGCGCCATGCCCGCCACGAGCCGCGCCTGCACGTCGGTGATCCCCCACTGGCCGCTGTCGGGCTGGATCAGCCCCACGACGGCGATGTCGTCGCGGGTCGGGTGGAGCAGGTTCAGGAACAGCCGCGGCACGCCGGCGGCCGAGTCGGCTCCGAGCAGCCGGCAGTCGATGAAGGGGAGCGTGGTCTGGTAGCCGGTCGCGCAGATGACGACGTCGAACTCCTCGCGGCGGCCGTCGCGGAAGACGACCGCCTGCCCCTCGTAGGCCGCCACGTCGCCGGCGGGCCGGATGGCCCCGGCGTCGATCCTCCCGAGGAGTTCGGCGTTGACGATCGGGTGGGTCTCGAAGAGCCGGTGGTCCGGCCGCGGCAGGCCGTGCTGCCAGGGGAGGCCCACCGTGCGGGCGATGCCGCGGAGCGCGACGAGCCGCCGCAGCCAGAGGGGCGCGTGCATCTTCAGGAGCCGCTCGCCCCGCAGATCCGCCGGGCGGCCGAGCACGAAGCGGGGCACGACATAGTAGCCGCGGCGGGTCGAGTGGACCGTGAGTGCGGCGTGCTTCGAGCATTCGACGGCGATGTCGCAGCCGGAGTTGCCCCCGCCGATCACGAGCACCCGTTTTCCCGTGAGCGGAACCGGCTGGCTCGGGCTCTTGTAGTCGGCCGAGTGGAGGAGGGCGCCGGCGAAGCTGCCGGGGATGGTGGGCCAGCGCGGCACGTGGTTGTGGCCGCTGGCGATCACCACGCCGGCGTAGCGGCGGGGCGGGCCCGAGGCCTGCACGACGAATCCCTCTCCCGGCCGGCCGGCCGGCTCGATCCGTTCGACTGAGAGACCCGTCTGGATGTGGGGCCAAAGCCCGAAGTGCGCGGCGTAGGACTCGAAGTATTCGAGGCACTGCCGGTGGTCGGGATAGGCGGGGAAGTGCCGCGGCATCGGGAAGTCGGCGAACTCCGTGAGCCGCTTCGAACTGATCAGCCGGGTGGAGGCGAAGACGCGACTGGTGGGGGATCCAAACCGCCAGTTGCCGCCGATGGCCTGTTCGCGCTCGAGGCACTCGGCCGGGATGCCGGCGGCCAGCAGGTGCCGCAGCGCCGCCAGCCCCGACGGCCCCGCGCCGATCACGCACCAGGTGCCACGGTCAGGAGGCGAGCGCATCGGCGAGCCTCGCGAGGTCGGCTTCGGAGTGCAGCCAGGAGAGGCTCGCCCGCACGAGGCTGCGGCCCGGCGGGACGCTCGGGGGGCGGATCGCCGGCACGAAGAAGCCGGCCTCCGCCAGCCGCGCGGAGAGGGCCACGGCCGCGGCGGGCTCGCCGGCGACCACCGGCACGATCTGGGCGGCGGCCGAGCCCACGTCCACGCCTCGCGCGGCGAGGTGCGCGCGGAAGGCCGCGGCCCGCTCCAAGAGCTCCCGCCGTCGCTCGGGCTCGCGACCCACCAGTTCGATCGCCCGCGTCGCCGCCCCGGCGACGGCCGGCGGGTGGGCGGTCGAAAAGATCCAGGCCCGCGCCTTGTGGCGGAGCCAGTCGATCATGCGGCCGTGGCCGGCCACGAAGCCACCGGCGGCGCCCAGGGCCTTGGAGAGCGTGCCGACGCGGATGTGGACGCCGTCGGCACAGCCGATCTCCTCGACCAGACCGCTGCCACGGGCGCCGAAGACGCCCGTGGCGTGGGCCTCGTCCACCAGGAGGATCGCCCCGTGCCGGCGGGCGAGTTCGCAGAGATCGGCGAGCGGTGCGAGCGTGCCGTCCATCGAGAAGAGCGTGTCGGTGACGACGAGTCGGCGACGGGCCGCCCCGCTCGCCGCGAGCAGCCGTGCGAGTTCGGCCAAATCGCGGTGGGGATAGACGTGGACGCTCGCCCGGGCCAGCCGACAGCCGTCGATCAGGCTCGCGTGATTGCGGGCGTCGGAAAAGATGGCGTCATCGGGGCCCGCGACCGCGGCGATCGTGGCCGCGTTGGCCGCGAAGCCGCTGGGGAAGACGAGGGCCGATTCGGTCGCCAAGAGCCCGGCGAGAGCGCCTTCGAGGTGCTCATGGGCCTGAGAGTGGCCGCTCACCAGGGGGCTCGCCCCCGCACCGAATCCCTCCGCGCAGGCGGCCCGGGAGGCGGCCTTCGTGAGCCGCACGTCGCCCGCATAGCCGAGGTAGTCGTTGGAGCCGAAGTTGACGAGTTCCCGGCCGTCGAGGACGACCCGGGCTCCCTGTCGGCCGCGGCGAACGCGGTGCGGCCGCAGGAGGTCGCCGGCGGCGAGCGCCGCCAGCTCGTCGTCGATCCAGCCCAGGGCGTCGGGCAGCGGCGTCGCGGCGACCGTGGGGGCGGGGGCGACGGGTGCGATCCGGCAGGGCATGGCCCCATTATGCCGTCAGCCGCCCCGCCTGTTCCCAGGCCTGGGTTTGGCGGCCGGAGCCGCCGCGGCCGGCGGTTTCGCGCGGGCGAGTTTCTCGATCGTGCGGAACTCGGCCGCCGTGACGGGCGTGACCGAGAGTCGGCTGCCGCGGCGCAGGAGTTCCATCCCGGCCAGGGCCTTCACTTGCCGCAGTTCGTCGAGGGGAATCGCGCGGGCGAAGATCTCCAGCAGCTGCACGTCCACCCTAGACCAGAGCGGATTGGCAGGCGAGGCCTTGGGGTCGTGGTAGGGGCTCTTCGGGTTCCACGCGGTGTCGTCGGGGTAGGCCTCGCGGACGACCCGCGCGACGCCCACGGCGGCCGGTGGCTCGGCATTGGAGTGGTAGAAGATCGCCAGGTCGCCTTTCTTCATGGCCCGGAGGAAGTTGCGGGCCTGGTAGTTCCGCACGCCCTCCCAGCCGGTCGTCTTACGGGGGGCCCGGGCGAGGTCCTGGATCGAGAAGGTGTCGGGCTCGCTCTTGATCAGCCAGTACTGCATGGAAGGTCCGTGGATCGAGGCCATCCGGGGCGGCACGGTCAAAACGGCACGTCGTCGTCGCCCGCCTCGGCGAAGGCGTCGT
>JBJTAA010000432.1:0-2380 GCA_046090525.1 Planctomycetota bacterium | reverse complement strand
CTCGCTAGCTCGCTTAGCAGCAAGAGCCGTAGGATCCTATGGATTCAACTCAGCCAGTGTTCAGAATTATCTCTCTGGCAGAGCTAAAGAACCAAAGAGCTTTGATTATGCATCATTAGGAGTACCACAGTCTCTTTTACTCATGGGCAGACTCAGAAATCTAGCATGCAGGTATATTTTTTATCATATGGGTCACACCAACATCATCACTAGAGAACATTGTGATGAATGGATGATAAAATCTTCAGAATTCAAGTACATCCAAGGAAATATCTATTTGGAAGCAGTTTTCGACCATCTAAAAGGAAGTAGAAACAGCCCGTATGTTTATATTGAATATGATGACTAAAAAAGATGAGAAAGCCCTTTAGGTGGGGGGGTGTTTTGGGGGGGGGGGGGGGGGGGGGGGGGGGGGGGGGGGGGGGGGGGGGGGACACCTACAACCCCCGGCCCACAGGACACACCGCACGAAAAACCTGGCTGCGCGTGTAAAACATCGCCAGTTTCCGACCCGCCACCCCGGAGCCGCGCCCATGCTCGCCGCCGATCCCGATCTCGCCCGCCGTCTCGAGGCCATCGCCGCCGCCCGCCGGGCCGGCACGATCACCGAGCACTCGGCGACCACGATGCGGGACTGGCTCGTGGAGCCCCGCTACGCCGAGTTCGCCGATGAGCTCGCCGCCCGGATCGACGCCGGCAAGTGGCAGGAACTCGACGACGCCTACTGGACGGTCATCCCCTTCGGCACGGGCGGCCGCCGCGGCCGGATGTATCCGGTGGGCTCCAACGCGATCAACGACCGCACGATCGGCGAGAGCGCCCAGGGCCTGGCCGACTACGTGAGGAGCGTGCTGCCCGCCGGCCAGACGCCCACCTGCGCGATCGCCCACGACACCCGCCATCGCTCCGAGCACTTCGCGCGGCTCTGCACCGAGATCCTGCTGGCCAACGGCTTCACGGTCTCTTTCCTGCGGGGCGTCCGCAGCACGCCGGAGCTCTCCTTCGCGGTGCGACACACGGCCGCCTCGTGCGGGATCATGGTGACGGCCAGCCACAACCCGCCCACCGACAACGCCGTGAAGGTCTACTGGGCCGGGGGCGTGCAGGTGCTGCCGCCGCACGACAAGGGGATCATCGACCGCGTGATGAAGGTCGAGACCGTCCGCCGCGAGCCCTTCGAGGAGGGCGTGGCGAGCGGCCGCGTGAAGTTCGTCGAGCAGGAGGTGGACGCCGCCTTCGTGGCCGCCGTGCTCGCGCAGTCGGCCACGGGCCCGCGGGCGATCTCGATCCTCTACTCACCGCTCCACGGCGTGGGGGCGACGGCCGTCGTCCCCGTGCTCCGCGGCGCGGGCTTCGAGCGGCTCCGCGTCTTCGGTCCCCACGAGGCGCCCGACGGCGACTTCCCCAACGTGCCGGGCCACGTGGCCAATCCCGAGGTGCCGGCGGTGCTCGAGCCGGTGATCGCGGAAGCGGCCCGTGCCGGCGACGACCTCGTCCTGGCGAGCGATCCCGACTGCGACCGGCTCGGGGCGGCCGCGCCCTTGACGCGGGCCAAGGGGAGCCCGTGGAGCGTGCTCACGGGCAACCAGCTCTGTGCGCTCCTCTGCGAGCAGTCGATCGCGGGGCGCAAGGCCCGCGGCCAAGCCACTCCGAGCGACTACGTCGTGACCACGCTCGTCACCAGCGGCCTCGTACGCCGCGTGGCCGAGGCCCATGGGCTGAACGTGGACGACACGCAGCTCGTCGGCTTCAAGTGGATCTGCTCGGCGATCGACCGCCACGGCCCGGCGGGCTTCGTGTTCGGCACGGAAGAGTCGCATGGCTATCTCGCGGGGACGCATGTCCGCGACAAGGACGCTGCCGTGGCCGCGCTCCTGATGGCGGAGCAGACGGCGGCCCTCGCGGCCGCAGGCTGCACGCCCCACGAACTTCTCGACGGGTTCTTCTGCCGGTTCGGCTGCCACCAGGAGCGGACGGTGAACGTGATGCTGCCGGGGGCCAGCGGCATGGACCGCATGAAGGAGATCATGGCGACGCTTCGGGCGAAGCCGCCGGCGGCCTGCGGCGGGCTCGACGTGGTCCGCACCCGCGACCAGGCGAGCCTCACCACCTGGAGGCCCGGCGAAGCGGCCGAGCCCTACGACGGCGTGAAGAGCGATCTTGTGATCTTCGATCTGGCCGGCCTGCCCGGTGCGGGCACGCGGGCGGGCGGCCGATTCCCGCCCCTCGGCAACGCCGTCGCCGCCCGCCCATCGGGCACGGAGCCGAAGATCAAGTTTTATCTGTTCGCCGTGGCCGAGCCGGGCCCGGCCGCGGCCCTGCCCGACACGAAGGCGCGGCTGCAGCAGCGGCTCGACGCCATGGAGGCCGACCTGCGGGC
>JBJTAA010000431.1:0-5370 GCA_046090525.1 Planctomycetota bacterium | reverse complement strand
CCGGGCTCCTGGGGCACGGGCAACGCCTCGCGGTCCTTGTCTCGCGCACGGAGCCGCGGGCATCTTGCCCGCGGAATCCGCTGGCCAGCTCGATCCGCATTCGGCGGGCAGGATGCCCGCCGCTACGAGTCGCGCCCACTGGGACGTCAAGTGTGATTGCCGGCGGTAGCCGCGGGTTTTCAACCCGCGCATGGCGTCTTCAGCGGGATGGAATCCCGCGGCCACGTCTTCGGCAGCCGCCGCTCTGCGGCGGCCCTGCGAGCCCGGAGCTGCGAGCAGCCAGCGAGGCGAGGGGCATGGCAGCTGCCTCTCCGCCTCGCCGCGGCTTCGCGGGCCAGGGATGGCCGCGAAGCCGTGAAACTAGTACACGCCCACGGTCGTGGTGGCGGCCAGGGCGCGGAACGGGCGGACGCCGCTGATGCCGTCCCACGGATACTTCGCGTAGGGCCGCTCCCGCTCCCCCTCGTCGCGCTCGAGGAAGCCGGGGATGAAGGTCTCCTTCGTGAGCGTGGTCAGACGGACGCGGCCGGTGCCGCCGTAGGAGACGAGCTCGTCGGGATGGTCGAAGTCCACCACCTCGATCACCGCCCGCGGCTGCGGGGCGTAGTAGGCGATGGTGTAGCCGTCGGCTGGAATCACGGGCCGACTGGCCGCCAGGCCCATCAGCGTGTTGCCGTAGGTGGGCGTCATGTAGGCGCCGTCGAGCAGTTCCTCCACGGCGAACCGCGTCCACTGCGGCGTGAACTCCGTGCCGCCCGAGAAGATGCCCGTGATCCCCGCCTTGCGGATCGTGGTGCCGCGTTTTTCCAGGGCCAGGGCCAGGGCCTCGAGCAGCTTGGGCGTCGTGAACATGCAGCGGATGTCGTGGCCCGCCTCGAGGATCGTGATCGCCTGGTCGATGCAGTGCTGCTTGTAGGCCTCGAGGTGCTCCATCCAGCCCTTCTGGATGAGCTTGATCACCCAGCGCGGATCGAGGTCGACGCAGAAGCAGATGCCGCCGCGATGCTGGGCGAGGTGCTCGATCGAGAGCCGCAGCCGGCGCGGGCCCGACGGGCCGAGCATCAGCCAGTTGGCCCCCTTGGGGAAGAACTCCTCGGGCAGCGTCTCGCTGAACATCTCGTAGTCGGTGCGGAAGTCACGCGAGTTGTAGCGCGACTTCGGGATCCCGGTCGTGCCGCCGGTCTCGAAGACGTAGACCGGTTGGTCCGCGAGTCCCTTGGGAACCCAGCGGCGGACCGGGCCGCCGCGGAGCCACTCGTCCTCGAAGGGCGGGAACTTCTTGAGGTCGTCGAAGCCCTTGACGTCGGTGAGCGGATTGAACGGCAGGCTCTTCGCATACTCGAGCCAGAACGGGCAGCCGGTCGACTCGTGGAAGTGCCAGGCCATCATCTCGACGGTGTGGGCGTCGAGCCGGGCGCGGGCGGCGGCGACCGCTTCCGGCGAGGCGACCTGGAAGACCGGGGGCTTGTCGGCGGCGGGGGCGGTGGCCATCGCGGAGGGGATCCAGGGAGGACGGCGGGGGCGGCGGGTCAGCCTTCCGACGACTGGCCCGGCGACTGGGGCAGGGGGGCGCCCAGCTGGGCGAAGAGCTGGAGCACGCCGTTGAAGTGCGCGAGCCGGGGACCATAGCGGTCGATGAACTCGCCGAGGGCATACTCGCTGTCGGAGAAGTCTTCGGCGTTGTCGGCCGCTTCCTGGGCGATGCTCGAGAGAAACTCGGTGTGGACTCTGGCGAGCGACTCGGCCGCCCGCCGGCACGACTTCGCCAACTGTGGATTGGCCTCCTTCCACGCCTTGAGTTCGGCCGCCCGCTGCCGGTGCTGGAGCGAGACCTGCGACAGGATCTCGAGCAGCACCTCGCTGTGCTTGCGGCTCTCGGCGACCAGTTCCCGGAGCAGCACGTTCGTCTCGGCAAGGTCGCCCGTCGGGGCCGGGCGGCCGGTGGGGGGCGCCCCTGCGGAGATGTCGACTTGCGTGAAAAACAGCGAATCGTCCTGCATGACCTGGGGCCTCACCGGGGTTCGCGATCCTCGTCTCGCCCCTCCATATTAGGAAGGATGGGGGCGTTGTGCCACGAAACGGCCCGGTTTTCCGCCATGGCGGGGGCCGCGGCCCGGGGCCATGCCCCCGCAGGACCGCTGCGACGGGCAGGATCGTGTCGGCCGTTCAAGTCGCCGGCTCGGACGCCCGAAATGGGAGAAGCGAGCGATGCGGTCGCAGGGAAGCGGCTGCTGGACGAAGGGCAGGGGACCGGGGGCGCATGCAGGCGGATCCGGACGCGGACGGTTTGTCATTCGGGTTCCTGACGACGGTCGAGTCGCAGGCCCACGGCCTGTTCGGCGGCTATCTGGTCGTGGATGCCCTCGGGCGGCCGCTCGAGTTTCACTGCACGGCGCCGGTGCGGGTGTCGCGGGCCCAGCAGATCCTCTACGGCCCCACCCTGCAGGGTCATCTGCACGGCCGCCAGGTGGGCGGGGCGCTCCTTGCCGAGGCCAAGGCGACGCCGGCGGTCGTGCTCACCGACAGCGAGGCGATGCTCCATGTCCGGCCGCACACGTCACTGCCGGTGGCGCTCGTGCGCCGGGGCGAGCCGGGGGTGACGCCGAGCGGCTTCCCGCTGGGCGACGCGGTCGTCAGCCCGCATGCCGACGACGCCGCCCGCGCGGGGGAACTGGAGGCCCGGCTGGCCACGCTCGCGGCGGCGGTCGATCTCTGTGAGCCGTTCGAGCGGATTCGCGCCGCGCTCGACGAAGCGGCCCGGCACTGACGCCGACGGACCGGGAGGCCATGATGGCGGCGACCGAGCGGCTCGGCGAGGGCGCAAACGTGGTCGTGCGGTCGTTCGGCCCCGCTGCGCTCGCGCTGCCGCCGGTGACGCTCGACGGAGCCTGCGACCTCGCGCTGCCGCTGCCGCCGGCGCTGCGACTGCCCGTGGTGATGCCGCCGCCGGCGGTGACGTCGCTCGAGCCGCTGCCACCGCGGCCGAAGGTGCAGAGCCACTTCTTCGCGCGGCCGATCGACGTGGCGGTTGGGGCGCGAGGCGGTGGCCGCGAGGTGCATGGGCAGGGCGACGCGGATTCCGCGGGTTGGAAACCCGCGGCCACTCTTGAGGCACAGGCAGGGGCAACGGGCCGCGAGGCACGGGGCTCGGCCCCGGCGTGCCCCGATCGGCCCCGCCGGACGCGGCTCGCGCCGCCGCGGGACGTCGTCAAGCTCTCGGAGCGGTTCTTCTATCTCTTGCAGCCCGATCTCCAGACGATGCTCCGGGGCGGCAGGCTCGGCTTTCCGCGGCAGCCCTTCCCCTTCCAGTTCGAGGGCATGGCCTTCCTCCTGCCGCGGCACTCGGCCGTGCTCGCCGACGAGATGGGCCTCGGCAAGTCGATGCAGGCGATCTCGGCGATCCGCCTGCTCGTGCGCAGCGGCGAGGCCCGGCGGGTGCTCGTGGTCTGCCCCAAGGGCCTGGTGAGCAACTGGGCTCGGGAACTCGCCGACTGGGCCCCGGAACTGCTCGTGGCCGTGATCGACGGCGACCCGGCCCGGCGGCGGTGGCAGTGGTCGCTCCCCGACGTGCCCGTCAAGCTTGCCAACTACGAGGTGCTCGTCCGCGACCGTGACCTCGTGGCGGAACTCGGCCTGGCCTTCGACCTGGTCGTGCTCGACGAGGCCCAGCGGATCAAGAACCGTTCCAGCCAGACCAACCGGGCGATCGTGAGCCTCGACCGCCGCCGCAGCTGGGCCCTCACCGGCACGCCGGTCGAAAACTCGGCCGACGACCTCGTGGGCATCTTCGAGTTCGTCGATCCCGGCCAGATCAACGACCGCATGGCACCCAAGGCGATGGCGGCCGCCGTCACCGACCACATCCTCCGCCGCACCAAGGACAAGGTGCTCACCGAGATGCCGCCGCGGCTCGATCGCGACGCCCGGATCGAGCTCGGCCCCGAGCAGCGGGAGACCTACCGGCGGGCCGAGGTGGAGGGCGTGCTCCGGCTGGCCGGCATGGGCGGCGAGGCGACGATCCAGCACGTCTTCGAGCTCGTGCTCAGGCTCAAGCAGATCTGCAACTTCGACACCGCCACCGGCGAGAGCGCCAAGCTCGAGCGGCTCGTCGCCGAGCTCGAGGAGGTGCAGGCGAGCGGCCGCAAGGCCCTCGTCTTCAGCCAGTGGGTAGAGACGCTCGGCCGGCTGCGGGAAAAGCTCGGGGCTTTCGGGGCCCTCGAGTATCACGGCGGGATGTCGACCGCCGCCCGCGACGAGGCGATCCGCCGCTTCAAGGAGAGCCGCGACCACTCCGTGCTCCTGCTCTCCTACGGGGCCGGCGCCGTGGGGCTCAACCTCCAGTTCTCGCAGTACGTGTTTCTCTTCGACCGCTGGTGGAACCCGGCCGTGGAAGACCAGGCGATCAACCGGGCCCACCGCATCGGGGCGGCCGGCGCGGTGACGGTGACGCGGTTTCTCTCCGCGGGCACGATCGAGGAGCGGATCGACGAGGTGCTCCGGCGCAAGCGGGATCTCTCCGAGACGATCCTGGCGCAGGCCGATGGGCCGACGAGCGCCGGCCTCACGGCCGAGGAACTCTTCTCGCTCTTCGAGCTCGAGCCACCCCGCCGGGCCGCGGCCTGACGGCGATCGCCAACGGGAGTCCGGTCAAGCGGGCTCGGGATTGCCCGTGCAAAAAGTGGCCACGGGTCTGTGACCCGTGGAATGCGTCCCCCACGTCGTTCGGCGCCGGCCGCCCTCACCAACGAAAGCCGTATTCAGCGGGACACAGTCCCGCTGCCACTTTCCGAGGGTGGCTGAGGCACACAAATAAAGTTGCCCCGTGCAAAAAGTGGCCACGGGTCTGTGACCCGTGGGATGCGTCCTCCACGTCGTTCGGCGCCCGGTCGCCCTCACCAACGAAAGCCGTATTCAGCGGGACGCAGTCCCACTGCCACTTTCCGACGGTGGCTGAGGCACACGAACAAAGTGGCCACGGGTCTGTGACCCGTGGAATGCGTCCTCCACCCCGTTCGGCGCCCGGCCGCCCTCACCAACGAAAGCCGTATTCAGCGGGACACAGTCCCGCTGCCACTTCAACCGCGGGATTCATCGCTGCTGCCCGATCTCCGCCAGTTGGTTGCCCGAAACTGCGCGGGGCATGCTTGGGATCCCGATCGGGGGCGTGGTAAAACGCCGTCAGGATCCGGGTGAGGCTCCAGAGCATCCCTGACTGCTCCGGCACCCGTTTGTCATCTCCCACTCACGAGGAGCCAGCCATGAGGCAGCGTCAATCGCGTGCACCGTCCCGCCGCGACTTTCTCCGCGGCAGCCTCGCCGCCAGCGCCGCGTTCGCCGCTCCCACGATCATTCCCTCGTCGGCGCTCGGCC
>JBJTAA010000430.1:0-2629 GCA_046090525.1 Planctomycetota bacterium | reverse complement strand
CTGTTCGAGGCCGCTGCCCGGCGACGGACGACGCCGCCGCTCCACCTCGGGAGCCCCGCATGACACCGGCCCCGGAGTTCGACTACTGCATCGTGGGAGGCGGCCTTCAGGGCTGCCTCCTGGCCCATGCCCTGGCGTGGCACCGGCCGGAGGCGGCCGTCCTGCTCCTCGAACGGGCCGCTGAACTGTGCGGCAATCACACCTGGTCGTTTCACGAGACGGACGTCGCCGAGCGGGCGCGGGGCTGGTTCGATCCGCTGGTCGCCCACCGCTGGCCCGGTTATCGCGTGAGGTTTCCCGCGTTGTCGCGGCGGGTCGGAATTCCCTACGCGACGATCACCTCCGACCGCCTCCGCGAGGCCACGCTCTCGCTGGCCAGCGAGCGGGCCGGACCGGCTCGCACAGGCCGGGTCGTCGTGCGCACCGGTGAGTCGTGCGAGATCCTCGCGCCGACCGCCGTCCGGCTCGGCGGCACTGCCGACGTTTCCTGCCACGCGGTCATCGACTGTCGCGGGCGGACGGTGGCGGGGCCGGCGGGCGGAGCGGGCTATCAGACGTTCATCGGTCATGAGTATCAGACTGCTCGTCGGTGGCCGGCCGCGGAACCGACGGTCATGGATGTCCGGCCCGACCAGTCCGGTGGGTTCGAGTTCCTCTACGAGCTCCCGCTGGGTCCTGAGCGCGTGCTGCTCGAATACACCCGGTTCCACGAGGAGCCGGCCTGTGACGAGGCGCGGGCCGCCGAACTGATCTCGCAGCGGCTGGCCGAGGCCGGCGCAGGATCGGCAGACCTGATCCGCACCGAGCGGGGGTGCCTGCCGATGCCCTATGCAGGAGCGGCCAGGCGCGAAGGGCCGTCCCCCGCCGGCGGCTATGCGGGCGGCTGGTACCACGCCGCCACGGGATACTCGATGCCGCTGGCGGTCCGCTTCGCGGAACTCGTCGCCCGGGCCCGCCCGGATCGGATCGCCGCGGAGGTCGCCTCGGCCGCCGCCGAGGACCGGCTGCGGCGGGCATTCGCCCGCTTCCTGAACCGGCTGCTCTTTTGCCTGGTCAGGCCCGAAGATCGCTGGAAGATCTTCCAGCGGTTCTACCGCGTGCTTCCGGAAGAGCGGATCTCGCGGTTTTACGCCCATCGCTTCACGGTCACCGATGCGGCTCGGATCGTGATCGGCCGGCCGCCCACCGGCCTTGCGCCCGTTCGGTTTGCCAGGTCGTTCGTCTCATACCCGGGGCCGGTGCCGACATGACTGCAAATCCCCTCGGTTTCGCTGGGCCGACGCACCAGACCGCCCGCACGCGGCATGGCTGGTCCAAGGCCCTCCAGCTGGCCCCCGACCTCTATCCCGGCGTCGGCGGCAAGCGATTTCGGGCCACGCTGCTCGAACGGGCCTACGCGTTCGCCGGCGGCCGCAGCGCGGCGCCCGCGCTGATCGTCGATGCGGTCGAGATGCTGCACGCCGGTTCGCTCGTGATCGACGACTTCGAAGACGACTCGCTGACCCGCCGCGGACAGCCGGCACTCCACCGCGTGATCGGGCCGGCCCGGGCCGTCAACGCAGGCAACTGGATGTATTTCCGGGCGCTGGAGCTGGCGGCGGCCGCCTTGGAGGACCCCGCCCGGTCGGCCGCGCTCGTGGGCCGGTTCATCGCGGTGGCCCGGCAGTGTCACGAGGGTCAGGCGATCGATCTGGCCACGCGGGTCGACGAGGTCACGCCGCGTCAGGCCCAGGTCACGGCGCTGGCGATCTCGCGTTGGAAGACCGGACGGCTCGCGTCACTGGCCGCATGGTGCGGAGCCCACGCCGCCGCGGGTGACCCGCAGACGCTCGAGGCCGTCGCCGCCTTCGGCTGTCGGGTGGGCGTCTGCCTGCAGATGAAGAATGACCTCGACGAGCTCTGCGAACTGCTCGCCGGGTCGGATCGGTGCGACGACCTCCGCAACCGCCGCGTCACCTGGCCCTGGGCCTGGGCCGCGAGCGAGCTGTCGGCCCGGCAGTTCGCGGCCTGGCAACGCCGCCTGCGGCGGTCGGGAGAGCAGCCGGCCGCGTTCCGCGCGCTGGCCAAGAATCTGCTCGATGCGACCCACGGCCGGGCGGCGGCCGCGATCAACGCCCGGCTCGACCGGGCGATCGACAGGCTCGCCACCGCGACGGGCGGTGTCCGCGAAGCCGCTCCGCTGGCCGCGGTCTGCGACGCGCTGCGAATCGCCATCGAGCCGACGAAGGCGGAGGCGCTGCCGTGAGCCTCGCGACCGTCGCCGGGGGGCGTCCGCGTCGGTCAGGCGGCAGCCCACACCGGCGGGCGGCGGTGATCGGCAGCGGCTTTGGCGGCCTCGCGGCGGCCATTCGCCTGCAGTCGATGGGCTTCGAGACGGTCTGCTACGAGGCCCAGGACCAGCCCGGTGGCCGGGCCGCCGTCTACGAGGACGGCGGCTACATCTTCGATGCCGGGCCGACATGATCACCGCGCCCCACTGTCTGGAGGAGCTCTTCGAACTCTCGGGCAGGCGGATGGCCGACTACGTCCGCCTGTTGCCCGTGACCCCGCTCTACCGGCTCCAGTGGAGCGACGGCGTGGCCTTCGATTACGTCGCCGACGAGGCGGGGCTGATCGAGCAGGTCCGGCG
>JBJTAA010000429.1:0-6880 GCA_046090525.1 Planctomycetota bacterium | reverse complement strand
ACGCTGCGGGGCATCATCGGCGTCGCCGCGGACACGTCGATCGCCGACATCGAGACCGGGCTCAACGACCTGTTCGTCGGCGACTTCGACGGCTTCGAGGGGGACCAGAAGTCCTACCTGCGGCTGATCGAGTGGCTGCGGGCGGAGTTCCGCGACCGGTCGACCAAGGTGAAGACGGCCGAGCAGGAGAAGAAGGATCTCGAGGCCAAGACGGCCGCCGACCTGAAGGAGGCCCAGGAATCGATGGCGAAGGCCGATGCGGCCGCCACGAAGGCGAAGCAGGATCTCGACGCCGCCACCAAGCAGTTCGCCGACAACCGCTCCGACCACGAGAAGCAGCAGAACAAGCTCCTCGACGAGAAGCGGAGCGAGGAGGAGAAGGCCCGCGATCTCGAAAACCTGAAGACGCTGATCGTCGCCATCGGCGAATACCTGCCCCCGGCGCGGCAGGAGGGGCTCCAGGACAAGCCGGCCGCCGAGCAGCTCGAGGTGATCCGCAACGAACTCCGGAGCCAGACCAGGGAGATCACCCGGCTCAACGAGGTGCTCGCCCGCGCGCGGGTCGCCGATCCGGCCACGCAGGAGGCGATCGCCGGGACGCTGCCGGCTGACGACCGGATCGACGGCGTCGACGGACGGGTCGTCGACGTTGATCCGAAGTCGGGGACGGTGCTCGTCTCCTGCCGCTCGACGGCGGGCGTCCGCCCCGGCCTCGTGCTGCACGTCTTTCCGCCCGGGGAGGACCGGGCCCAGTTCGGCGACCGCAAGGGCATGATCGAGGTCATGGACGTGGAGGGGCCGAGCCTGATTCGCGCGACGATCCGGCGTGAGACCACCCGCGACCCGATCCTCACCGGCGACGGCGTCGCCTCCAGCCTCTGGGGCCCGGGCCAGTCGCCCGCGATCATGCTCGTGGGCTTCTCCGACATCGACCGGGACGGCCGGTTCGACCAGGACCGGCTCATCCAGCTCGTCACTTCCGCGGGGGGCAGGATCGTCGATGCGGTCACCGCCGACACGGCGCTCGTCGTCGACCTGGGCCTGCCGTCACAGGCGGCGGACGCCGAGGAGATTCCCGGCTGGGCCACCGAGGAGAAACGCCGCGACCGGGCGCTCAAGACGGCCAAGGTCTACGGCACCCGCGTCGGCGGCCTCGACACGCTGCTCGACCTGCTCGGCCTCGATGCCGGGTCGTTCGAGGTCGGCCGGCTGCCGCGCGCCCGCGAAACGGGCCGGTTCCCGCCGCGGCGTTGAGCCGGGTTCCGTGGCATACTGTCGGCCCCCCCTCGGCCGCAGCGGTCGACGGCGGTCCATGGTCCCGGAGCCACGTCCCGTGATCTGCCAATCGATTTCGCGGTCTTGGTCGCACCTGCCCCGCCCCAGCCTGGCCGCCTTCCTGGTGGCGACGCTGCAGTTGGTGCTCGCGATGCCCGCCCGAGCCGCCGACACCGGCTTCGTGCCGATCTTCGACGGCACGTCACTCACCGGCTGGGAGGGGAAGCCCGAGTTCTGGCGGGTCGAGGAGGGGGCGATCGTCGGTGAGACGACGCCCGAGAACCCGACCAAGGGCAACACGTTCCTGATCTGGCGAGCCGGGCTCGTCGACGATTTCGAGTTGGAACTCGCGTATCGGATCAGCGACAAGGGCAACAGCGGGATCCAGTACCGCAGCCAGGATCTCGGTGACTTCGTGGTGGGCGGCTACCAGGGCGACTTCGAGGGCGGGCCCAAGTACTCCGGCATCCTCTACGAGGAGCGTGGTCGGGGAATTCTCTGCCTGCGTGGCGAGCGGGTGACGCTCGCCGCCGATGGCACGAAGACTTCGGGAGAGCCGATCGGCGACACGGCCAAACTCCAGGAGGTGATCAAGCCGGGCGAGTGGAACACCTACCGGATCGTGGCCCAGGGCCCCAAGCTTCAGCACTTCATCAACGGGCAGTTGATGTCGGAGACCTCCGACGAGCAGGAGGGCAAGCGGGCCGAGAAGGGCGTGCTCGCGCTGCAGGTGCACGCCGGCCCGCCCATGAAGGTCGAGTTCAAGGACATCCGCCTCAAGCGGACGAAGCTCGCCGCCGGCCGAAAGAAGCTCGTGCTGGTGGCGGGCCGGCCGAGTCACGGGCCGGGCGAGCACGAGTTTCGGGCGGGCTGCCTCCTGCTGGAGAAGTGCCTCGCCGAGGCCTGCCCGCGGCTGGTCACGCAGGTCTACGACGGCGGTTGGCCGACCGACCCCACGGCCTTCGACAACGCCGACGCGGTGTTCTTCTTCGCCGACGGCGGCGGCGGGCACCCGGTGCTCCAGAGCAATCGCCTCGCCCAGATCGACGCCCTGGCGAAGCGGGGCGTGGGCGTCGCCTGCCTCCACTACGCGGTCGAGGTGCCCAAGGAGAAAGGGGGCCCGCAGTTCCTCGATTGGATGGGGGGCTACTTCGAGCCCCACTGGTCCGTGAATCCGCACTGGACGCTCGCCCAGACGCAGCTGGCCGAGGGGCACCCGATCACGCGGGGCGTAAAGCCGTTCGAAACCAACGACGAGTGGTACTACCACATGCGGTTCAGGGAACCGGCCGACGGCCTGACGATGATCCTCACGGCGGTGCCCCCTGACGCCACGCGGGAGCGACCCGACGGCCCCCACAGCAACAACCCCACGGTGCGGGGCAACCGGGGCGCCCGCGAGGTGCTCGCCTGGGCCTACGAACGCCCGGGCGGCGGCCGGGGCTTCGGCTGCACCGGCGCCCACTTCCACAAGAACTGGGCCAATGACGACTTCCGCCGGCTGATGCTCAACGCCCTCGCCTGGACGGCCGGCCTCGACGTGCCGAGCGAAGGCCTGAACTCGAGCGTCTCCGAGGCGGAACTCGTGGCGAATCTCGATCCCAAGGGCAAGTGACTGGAGAACCGACGATGCCGAAGCTGACCGTTGAGGGAGTGGGTACGTGCGAGGTGCCGGCCGGCAAGCGGCTGGTGAACGCGCTGGTGGACGAGTGTGGCGTGGACCAGCTGCACGCGTGCGGCGGCGTCGCCCGCTGCACCACATGCCGGGTCGAGTTCGTGGCGGGCGAGCCGCCGCGGATGACCAAGGCGGAGCAGGCCGTGCTGGCGGCCAAGGGGCTCGCCGGCACGCCGGGCCTGCGGCTCTCCTGCCAGATCGCCTGCGACGGCGACATGACCGTGCGGGCGATCAGCCGCCTGGCCGGCACGGGCCGCGCCGACGCCGGCAAGCGGCCGGCCGACGCGATCGAGCCACCGCCCGAGTGGGCGTGAGGGGCAGGTTCCCAGAGTCGTCGCGCCGGACGCACGGGTCAGCCTTGGGTTCCGCCGGCTCGGGCCTGCCGGTCCCCGTCGCTCGGACGCGCCCGGTCTCGCACGGAGAACGCCGTATTGGTTCGCCAGTTGGCGACATGCTCGGAACCTTCGGACTTTGCGAGTACATACTCCATAGGTGTAGCCACGTGCGTGCTGCGCAAAGCTCCTCGGTTCCTGCGCGTGCCGCCAACCGGCTCCTCAGCATCGGGATGATGGCTGCAGTAGCGGCCTGGCCGTGCTGGACGCGGCGATCACCCTTACGATCGGTGCATGGACGGACTGCGAGGGACTGCCGGTGCCCCGGAGCCGGCGTTGCTAGCAAGCGCAGGCAGGATGCCGAAGCGCAGCCAGCATCGAGCGAGCGGAGGCCATGGATGGCCGAAGCGAGCGTCCGGGCGACGGGGACCGGCAGTCCCGAGCCTGCGGACGCAAGGGCGATGTCCGGCGTGACTTGGCTCCCGTCGACCGCGTCAGCCTTCGGCTGCGCGGCTGAGGCGGTCGCGGACGGCGCCCCACGCCTCGTCGGCCGGCGGCGGATCGACGACGATCCGGTCGAGTTGCCGCTGGTCGAGGGCGTGGAGCGTGGCGTACAGCTGCCGGGCGTAGGCATCGGGATCGGCAGGCATCGGTACGGCCACGAGATCCCGTGAGCCGGCGAGTGCGCGGGCCCGGTCATCGGCTTCGAGCACGAGCCAGCCGACGCGGCGACCCGCGGCCAGCAGTTCGGCGACGCGGCCGGCCGGATCGCGGGCGAGTTCGAGCGGCGTCCGCGGGGAATAGTGGCGGCGACCGTGGCCTGGTGAGCGGGCCGGTTCGGGCCCCGAGTCCCCGGCAGCCCGCTCGTGCGACCACTCCACCGGCCCGGCCACCGCCGCCTCGAGTTGCTGCCGCGAGAGCGGGCCGGGGCGGAGGATCCGCGGCGGCGTGGTCGTGCAGTCCACCACGGTCGACTCGATGCCGCGCTCGCAGGGCCCGGCGTCGAGGATCAGGCCGACCTTGTCGCCCAGGCTCTCGAGCACGTGATGGGCGGTCGTGGGCGAGACCCGCTCGGAGCGGTTGGCGCTCGGCGCCGCCAGCGGGATGCCCGCCCGCTCGATGAGCCGCCGCGCGAGCGGATGGGCGGGGCAGCGCAGGGCGACGGTCGGCCCGCCCGCGGTGACGATCGCCGGGATGCGTGGCCCCTTGGGCACCACCACCGTGACCGGCCCCGGCCAGAACGCGGCCGCGATCCGCTCGGCCGCTTCCGGCCAGGCCGCTGCCAGGCTCCGGGCCATCGCCACGTCGGCGACGTGCACGATCAGCGGGTTCGTGGCCGGCCTGCCCTTGGCGCGGAAAATGCCCTCGACCGCGTCGGCATCGCACGCGTCGGCCGCCAGGCCGTAGACCGTCTCGGTGGGAATCGCCACCAGCCCACCGCCGCGCAGCACCTCCGCCGCACGGTCGAGCGCCGCGTCGGTCGCCACCGGCGGGGCCGGCGCGCCGGACGGCCAGTCGATGCGGACGATCTCGGGAAGCGGGCGGGGCATCGCCACACCTTGCAACGCGGAAGGGTCGCAAGCAAGATACGAGCCGTCGGGACGCACAATGCCGCGGTTTGCGGCCTGTGACGGCCCCCAGCCCCGGATCGAGTCATGCCCGCGGCCGCATCTCCCCTCGTCGGCGTCGTGATGGGCAGCCGCTCCGACTGGCCCACGCTCGAGCGGGCGGCGAAACTGCTCGAGCAGTTCGGCGTGCCGCACGCGTGCGAGGTGGTCTCCGCCCACCGCACGCCCGACAAGCTCGCGGCCTACGCGAAGTCGGCGGCCGACCGGGGGCTGAAGGTGATCATCGCCGGTGCCGGCGGGGCGGCCCACCTGCCGGGCATGCTCGCCGCCCACACCCACCTGCCGGTGCTCGGCGTGCCCGTCGAGTCGTCGATGCTCCGCGGCGTGGACTCGCTGCTCTCGATCGTGCAGATGCCGGCCGGCGTGCCGGTGGGAACGCTGGCGATCGGCCCGGCGGGGGCCGCGAATGCGGCGCTCCTGGCCGTCTCGATCCTGGCCCTCGAAGACTCCGCCCTCCGCGGCCGACTGGTCGCCTACCGGGCCGAGCAGACCGAGCGGGTGCTCCGCGAGGAGCTGTCGGGCGAATCGACGGCGTGGTCGGAACGCCCCTCGGAGCGGTAGCGATGCCGGCGGCAGGAAGCCCGTCCGCCGCTCAGCGGCCGATCCTCCCCGGGGCCACGCTCGGCATCCTCGGCGGCGGCCAGCTCGGCAGCATGTTCGCGATGGCCGCCCGCCGGATGGGCTACCGCGTCGAGGCGCTCAGCGACACGGCCGATTGCCCCGCGGCCCGCCACTGCGACCGGGTGCACGTGGGCGACTCCGGCGACCCGTCGTTCCTCGCCGCGGCGTCCCGCGGCCTCGACGTGGTGACCTTCGAGTTCGAGAACGTACCCGCGGCCGCCGGCGAGGCGCTCGCCGCCGCGGTGCCGGTGCGGCCGCATCCGCACGTGCTGTTCATCACCCAGGATCGGGTCCGTGAGAAGGCGTTTCTCGTGCAGCATGGTTTCGCCTGCGCCCCGCACCGGGTGGTCCGCTCCGCCGCGGAACTGGCCGAGGCCGTGGCCGCCATCGGCCTGCCGGCCGTGCTCAAGACCGCCGCCTTCGGCTACGACGGCAAGGGGCAGCGGCGGATCGCCACGGCGGCCGACGTCGGGCCTGCCTGGGCGGCCCTCGGCGACGCCGGGCAGCTCGTGCTCGAGGGCTGGATCGACTTCGACTGCGAGATTTCGGTGGTGGCGGCCCGCGGCCTCGACGGCCGGACCGTCTGCTTCGCCCCCACGCGAAACGCCCACGCGCGGCACATCCTCGACGTGTCGAGCGTGCCGACCGGCCTGCCGGAGGACGTGCTCGCGGCCGCCACGCGGATGACGGAGGGCATCCTCGCCGCCCTCGACGTCGTGGGCGTGGCCTGCGTGGAGTTCTTCGTGACGCGGGACGGCCGCGTGCTCGTCAACGAGATCGCCCCCCGCACGCACAACTCGGGCCACCTCACGATCGAGGCCTGCGAGACGAGCCAGTTCGAGCAGCAGGTGCGGGCGATCTGCGGCCTGCCGCTGGGCTCACCGAGACAGGTCGCGCCGGCGGCGATGGCGAACCTGCTCGGCGACTGCTGGGGGGCCGATCCGGCCGCCGCACCGCGGGAGCCCGACTGGGCCCAGGCGCTGACGGTGCCCGGCGTGCGGCTGCATCTCTACGGCAAGCGGGAGCCGCGGACGGGCCGCAAGATGGGGCACGTGACGGCGCTGGCCGCCTCGGTGAGCGAGGCGATCGATCGCGTGGAGCGCGCCCGCCGGCTGGCGTGTCGGGGCTGACCGACGCCCAGGAGTCCGGTTCCGCCGGAACCGGATCAGAGTTGAGACCGCCAACCGTGATCCAGTCACGGCGTGACCGGGCCTCGGAGTGAACTGCGAGGGGTTGCCCATGCCAATCGAGCGGCGTTGTCAGCAAGCGTAGGCAGGATGCCGAAGCGCAGCTGGCATCGAGCGAGCGAAGGGCAGGATGCCCGCAGCGAGCGTCCGGCGAGATGGCAT
>JBJTAA010000428.1:0-2472 GCA_046090525.1 Planctomycetota bacterium | reverse complement strand
CCGGCCAACCCGGCCGTGGTGGAGGCGGTCGTCGGCGACGATGGCTCGATCATCGGCTTCACCGTCACGAGCGGCGGCTCGGGCTACGTCACCGCGCCCCGCGTGGACGTGGCCCTGCCGGGCCAGCAGGCCCGCGTGCGGGCCGTCCTCGACACCGCCAACCCCGACCCGGTGAGCGGCCGGTTCGCCGTGAGCCATTTCGAGATCATCCAGGCCGGCAGCAACTACACGGTCACGCCGCGGATCGAGGTGGCGGCGCCCTACGACTTCACGCTCGACGCGGACGAGATCGACCAGTTCAACGACTCCTTCGAGACTGTCACGATCGGCCGCATCGAGGGCGAGCACCTCTTCCACTCGCCCGAGGGCTCGTTCCGCGACGGCCTCGTGCTCCGCGCCCCGCGGGCCGGCGGCACGATCGACATGAACTCGCTCGTCTCGACGGGCCCGGTCTCGATCGTCGGCTCGGGCAACACGTTCCACTTCGACTCGGCCGCGGCCACCGTCTCCGGCACCTCGATCTCGATCGACGACAACGTGATCGTCCACGCGGGCGTCTCCGGCACGGCCACGGCCACGACCGGCTCGATCGTGGTCTTCGGCACCGGCAAGGGCATGATCGACGGTGATCCCGACGGCGACGACGTCGGCGACGACGAGGATCTGCTGCTCGCGGCCCACACCAACGTGCTCGTCACGGGTGCGATCGGCAGCCGCTGGAAACTCGACGACCTCACCGTGACGAGCGCCACCCGCGACACCGTCGTGTTCGAGCAGTAGGTGGGTCTGACGGGCGACCTCGCGATCACGGCCGGCGCGGTCACGATCGGCGGCGTGGTGGACGTGGCGGGCGATCTCGTGATCGACGCCACCGGCATGGTGGCCTTCGGCTCCGGCGTCACCGTCGGCGGCGATCTCGTGATCAGGAACGCGACGGGCGTCACCTTCGGCGGCACGCTCGCCGTCGGCGGCACGATCACGTTCGTCGGGATCACGGGCGCGACCCGGTTCACGGAGCTCGTGACGGCGGCCGACGACCTCACGATCACCGCGACCACGGCCGTCGAGTTCCTGGGCGGCCTCGCCGCCGCGGGCGACGTCACGATCACGTCGAACGAGGTCGAGTTCCGCGGCGGTGCGGCGTCGGTCACGGGCCCGGCCACGGGCACGCTGGTCGTGCAGCCCCACACGGCGGCCCGGCCGATCCGCGTGGGCACGCCGACCGGCAGCGTGCTCAACACGCTCGACATCTCCGACACCGACCTGGCGGCGATCGCGCCGGGCTGGGCCGCGGTCGTGATCGGCGACGCGGCTGCCGGCACCGGTGCGGTCACGATCGGCTCGATCGGCACCCAGCAGGGCACCGGGAACTCGTGGCTGGCGAACTCCACCACGATCGTGGGTGGCACCGTCACCGTCGCCCAGAAGGTGGTCGTCGCCGCCACGGCGGCCTATCTGAAACTCGTCGCCCGGACGGGCGGCGTGACGGTGAACGCGGCGCTCAACGAGACGGCCGCCGAACGGAACGCCTGGCTGCGGCTCGAGGCCGCCCAGGCCGTCGCCATCAACGCCCCGATCTGGGCCACGCAGACCGTGAGCTTGGTCTCGGGCACGGCCACGAGCCAGACGGCCGTGGCCCCGATCGTCACCTCGGGCCTGCGGGTATCGGCGGGCGACGCGGTCTCGCTCGCCGCCTCGGGCAACGCTTTCGACACGCTCGCGGTCGCCACCACCGACGACGCGATCTCGATCCGTGAGGATTCGGGGTATGAGATCGGCACTGTTGACGGCGTGAGCGGCATCACGGTGGGCACGGCCACGGCCACGCTCGAGTCGCAGGGCACGGTCACGCAGACCCAGCCGATAAACGCGGGCGTTCTCGACCTTCAAGGCAAGGCGGGGAACTGGGTTCTGAACGGTGCCAACACCGTCGGCACGCTGACGGGCAGCACGGGCCGGATCGCATTCACCGAGTCCGGGGCGATCGCGCTGGGGGCCCTCACGCTGTCCGCGGCGTCCGGCACGGCGCTCGCCGTCACGGCCCCCGGCGGGATCACGCTTGGTGGCGACATCACGACCGCCGGCGGCGACGCGGTCTTCAACCACGCCGTGACGCTCGCCGCCGACATCGCGATCGACGTGGCGGAAGGGGCCGCCGTCGGCACGGCCCGGTTCCTTTCGACCGTCGAGGGGACGGCCCACGGCCAGCAGGGCCTCGCTCTGGCGGGCAACCTCGTTGCCGACGGCTCGATCGGGGCCGTCACGGCGCTCGAGAACCTCGCGGTGTCGGGCGACTCGGCGCTGGCGGCCGGAGTGAGCGTCCGCACGACGGGCGACCAGACCTACGCCGGTGCGGTCACGAGCCCCGGCGAGGTGACGGTCCGGGCGGGCGCGGGCGCGACCGTCCGCTTCCAGGGCGACGTGTCGCTCGGCGGACTCGTCGCGGCCCCGACCTACAAGTCGGCCTACCAC
>JBJTAA010000427.1:0-4186 GCA_046090525.1 Planctomycetota bacterium | reverse complement strand
CCGTTGGGGCCGATGATTCCCACGATCCCGCCGGGAGGCAGGCGGAAGGAGAGGTTCTCGAAGAGCAGCTTGTCGCCGAAGCCCTTGGAGATGTTCTCCGCCTCGATCACCTGGTCGCCGAGCGGCCGGCTGGCGGGAATGAAGATCTCGATGTCCTGCTCCCGCACCGCGGCCTGCTCCGCGGCCAGCTTCTCGTAGGCGGCCATGCGGGCCTTGCTCTTGGCCTGCCGGGCCTTGGGGGACATCCGCACCCATTCGAGTTCCTTGTCGAGCGTCTTCTGGCGGGCGCTGGCCTGCTTCTCCTCGAGCTCGAGGCGGGCCTTCTTCTGCTCGAGCCACGCCGAGTAGTTGCCCTCGAAGGGGATGCCGCGGCCGTGGTCCACCTCCAGGATCCACTTGGCCACGTTGTCGAGGAAGTAGCGGTCGTGCGTCACGGCCACGACGGTGCCCGGATACTCCGCCAGGTGCCGCTCCAGCCAATCGACGCTCTCGGCGTCGAGGTGGTTCGTCGGCTCGTCGAGCAGCAGCAGGTCGGGCTTCTCGAGCAGGAGCTTGCAGAGGGCCACCCGGCGCCGCTCGCCGCCGGAGAGGGTCGTCACGCCCCAGTCGCCGGGCGGGAGGTTCATCGCGTCCATCGCGATCTCGATCTGGCGGTCGAGATCCCAGAGGTTCTTGGCGTCGATCTCGTCCTGCACGGTCGCCTGCTCGGCCAGGAGCTTCTCCATCTCCTCGGCCTCCGGGGGCTCGCCCAGCCGGGCGTTGATCGCCTCGAACCGCTCGAGCACCGCCCGCGAGTGGCCCACGGCGTCCATCACGTTCTCGAACACCGTCTTCGCCGGATCGAGCTTCGGCTCCTGCTCGAGATACCCCACGGTGTAGCCCTCGGCCAGCCGGGCCTCGCCCTCGTACTCCCGGTCGATGCCCGCCATGATCTTCATGAGCGTGCTTTTCCCAGCGCCGTTGCGGCCGAGGAGGCCGATCTTCGCGCCCGGATAGAAGGCGAGATTGATGTCCTTCAGCAGCTCCCGCTGGCCGAACTTCTTGAACAGGTGGGAGATCTGGAAGATGAAGGCGGCGCCCATGGACAGTCCGATCGCGGCGGGAGGAGTGGCGGGAGAAGGCGAGCGGCGAGATGGCCAAAGGGCCGCTCACCGGAGATGCGTATCGTATCGCGCAGGCAGCGGCCTCGCGACGGCCGCTCGTTGCAGGCGGGAAGGTCATGCACTACGATCCCCGTGAGTCCGCGAGCAGGCCCGCCACGGGCCGTCCGCGGCCGAATGCCGAGATCCTGAGGAGGCCCGCCATGCCCGAGTACGCCCATCCCGACGTGCTGGTTTCCACCGACTGGGTGGCCAACCACCTGAGCGATCCCAAGGTCAGGATCGTGGAGTCGGACGAGGACCGGGCGCTGTACGTGCAGGGCCACGTGCCGGGCGCCGTCGAGATCGACTGGCAGACCGATCTCCAGGACAAGGTGGAGCGGGATTACATCGATCGCGAGGCCTTCGAGCGGCTCTGCGCCGAGCGCGGCATCTCCAACGACACCACCGTCGTCTTCTACGGCGACAAGAACAACTGGTGGGCCTGCTATGCGTTCTGGGTGTTCAAACTCTACGGCCACGAGGACTGTCGGATCATGAACGGCGGCCGGAAGCGGTGGGAGCTCGACGGCCGGGCCTGGTCGACCGAGCGGGTCGCCTATCCGGCGGTCCGCTACTCCGCCCGCGAGCAGGACGCCTCGATCCGCGCCCTGCGCGACGAGGTCCTCAAGCACTGCCGGGCCGGCAAGCCGCTGCTCGACGTCCGCAGCCCGGAGGAGTATCGGGGCGAGCGGATGCACATGCCCGACTATCCCAACGAGGGCGCCGTCCGCGGCGGCCACGTCCCGGGGGCCCTCAACGTTCCCTGGCCGATGAACTGCAACGAGGACGGCACGTTCAAGACCGCCAAGGAGCTCGAAAAGCTCTACATCAAGGAACTCAAGATGAAGCGGCGGTCGCCCACGATCGCCTACTGCCGGATCGGCGAGCGGTCGAGCCTCACCTGGTTCGTGCTCAAGTATCTGCTCGGCTTCGGCAACGTGAAGAACTACGACGGCTCGTGGCTGGAGTGGGGCAACAGCGTGCGGGTGCCGATCGCGAAGGGGGCCGAGCCCGGCGGCGTGGCGGCCAAGGCGGCCGCAGCCCCGGCCGCGCACGCCGACGCGGCCGGCCATCCTCCAGCGGGCGGCTGACATGGCCGATGTGCGGTCGCGGATCGACGAGGCGGTGGCCGAGTTCGCCGACCTCGACGCCCGCGAAAAGCTCGAGCTGCTCGTCGAGTACGCCGCGGGTCTGCCGCCGCTCGATCCCGAGCACGAGGCACGCAAGGCGGCCTCCGAAGGCCGGATCCACGAGTGCCAGACGCCCGTCTTCCTCTGGCCGGAGGTGACGGCCGAGGCGGGGGCCCGGCTCGTCGCCGACGTGGCGCCGGAGGCCCCGACCGTGAAGGGCTTCGTGGCGATCCTCGTGGGCGCCGTGGCCGGCCGGCCGGCTGCCGAAGCCGCCGACATCCCCGACGACCTGCTCGAGCGGCTCGGCCTCGACGACGTGCTCGGCATCCTCCGATCGCGGGGCCTGCGGGCCATCACGACCCGGGTGAAGCGGGGCTTCCTGGGATAGCGGCCGCCGGCCGCGGCTCCGGGCGGCCGTGGTCGACCGCCTGGCGGCGTCCGTCACGCACGTGGACGAATCCGAGGCGGCCGGGCTTTTCGCGGCGGCTGCGATCGGTCAGGATTCGCGGCTCAGGGATTCAGAGGCTCCGGGGGTTCCAGGTGTCACCCGCTGAAAAAATCGTCGCCGGCATCGACCTCGGCGGCACCGCCATCAACTACACGTTTCTCGACGAGCGCGGCCAGTTCCTGATCGACGGCCTCTGCGAACATCCGGCCCGCAGCGTGGAGGGACCGGACGTGTGCCTGGCGCAGATCGCCGATGGCCTGCGGCTCGCCGCAGCCCGGGCCGAGATCCCGCTCGACAAGCTCGTGGCCGCGGGGCTCGACACGCCCGGCCCGGCGAGCGCCACGGGCGTGCTCAGCCGCCGTGGCTCGACGAACTTCGTGCACCCCGACTGGGCCGGCTACGACGTGCGGGCGGGGCTCGAGGGGCGGCTCGGGATTCCGGTCACGTACCTCAACGACGGCAACGCCGCGGCCCTCTGGGCGCATGCCTCGGTCTTCGGCTCCGATAACACGGCCACGAGCATCTCGGCCATCATCGGCACCGGCCTCGGTGGCGGCGTGATCACCGGCGGTCGCGTCGTCACCGGCCGCAACGGCTTCGGCGGCGAACTGGGCCACGTGCTGCTGCCCTACGCGGCGATTCCCGGCATCGAGGGGCTGGTGCCGACATGCAACTGCGGGCGGACGGGCGACCTCGAGTCGCTCTGCTCGCTGACGGCGATCCGGCGGTCGCTCCTGCCCCACTTCCTGGCCCACAACCCCGGGCATCCGCTGGCCGCAGAGGCCGACATCGCGACCGCCGCGAAGCACGTCCGTGGGCTGGCCGATCGGGGCGACGCCATGTGCCGCGACATCTTCCGCGTGCAGGCCCGCGCCCTGGGGCTGTTCTTCGACGAGATGATCAACGTCTTCGATCCCGACGCCCTGTTCGTCGGCGGCGGGGCCGTGGAGGCGGGCGAGGAGTTCCGCCGCTGGTTCCTCGCCGAGATCCGCGCCGGGATGCCGTCGCAGCGGGAGGAGCAGGCGGGCCTGCCGATCCACGTGGTGGCCGGCGGTGACACGGCCGGCGCGCGGGGAGCCGCGCTCGACGCCGCCCGGCTCGTCCGCGAGCGGGGGCTGTAGCGGGGTCAGGAGTCCGGTCGCGCCGTGACCGGATCACATGGGGCGCCGCGTCAACGCTGACCCGGTTCCGGAGGAACCGGGCTCCTGGGGTCACGCCGTGACCGGATCACATGGGGCGCCGCGTCGGCCCTGACCCGGTTCCGGCGGAACCGGACTCCTGGGGGCCACGCGGTTGATGACGGGCAGGGCGGGCAGACCGTTGGCCTGCAGCCGCAGGCCGATCGGGTCCGGAGCGGGCTCGGGGGCCGGCGCCGACCTCCGGGGGCCGAAAAGCACGAGGCGGGCCGTGGCCAACAGCCCGCCGAGCGAGCCGAAGGTGGCCTCGACGGCGGCGGGCTCGTAGCC
>JBJTAA010000426.1:0-3827 GCA_046090525.1 Planctomycetota bacterium | reverse complement strand
GCCCGTCAGCCGGCCGGCGGCGTCGGCAGGGGGGCCGGGCTGGCCAGGAGCAACGTCACGCTCACGGCGTTGAACAGGGCATGCAGCAGAATGCAGGGCACGATCGAGCCGGTCCGGTGGGCGAGGATGCCCAGCACGAGGCCGAGGGGAAAGAGCGGCACGTAGGCGAGGCCCTGGCCCTGGTGGGCCAGCGCGAAGGCGGCGGCCGAGATGGTGATCGCCCCCAGGCCGTCGGCCTGCGGCAGCCGGGTCTCGAGCCAGCCTTGGAGGATGCGGCGGAAGAACAGCTCCTCTACCAGCGGCGCGGCGACGACCGCCGAGGCGAGCACGAGGCCCACGGCCCAGGGGTCGCGACGGAGCAGGAGAAACTCGACCACGGGATGTTCGTAGGGCACCAGCCGGTCGAGCGTCGCGGCCAGGCCGAGCAGCGGCGCGACCACGAGCGCCAGGCCGCCGAGGGCCAGGCGGGCGTCGTCCACCGGGCGGTCCCAGATGAAGCCCAGGTCGGCCGCGGTGGCCCCACGGCCCACGAGCCAGCCGATCGCGAGCAGGGACGCGACGCTCGTCGCCAGGATGTTGGCCGCCAGCATGCGGTCGATCGGCGGATCGGGTGGGAGGATCGATCCCGCCATCGCCATGCACGCCAGCGCGAGGAGCAAGACCACGAGCACGTCGCCCCCTTCCCACGGCACGTCGGCGTGGGGCCGGCGGTCCACGAGGGGCAGCCCGCGGCGGGAGCGATCGATAAGCCGGGCCACGGCTGCGCCGGATGCGACCACGGCGATCCCCGCCACCCAGGGCAGCCAGGCCGGCGTCGGGATGGCTTCGGTGGGCATGGGATGACGTCAGCGGACGAGTGACCGCGCGGCGAACAGATATTCGAGCCCCGACCAGGCGGTCGTGATCACGGCCGCCCAGGCCGTCCACGTGGCGGCGGTCGCGAGCGGCACCGGAAAGGGGCTCCAGCCGGGCCAGGCCCGGGCCGCGAGCACAAGCGCGATCGCAACGCACTGCAGCACCATCTTCACCTTGCCGCTCCAGCCCGCCGAGAAGTCGACGCCGGCCGCCTCCATCTCGGCCCGGACCGCGGTCACGACGAGTTCGCGGACCACGATCACCACCGCCATCCAGGGCACGAGCGGTCCGGCGGGATCGGCCACCAGGATCGCCGCCCCGCAGACGAGCACCTTGTCGACGAGCGGGTCGAAGATCCTGCCCAGCCGGCTCACCTGCCCGTAGCGGCGGGCATACCAGCCGTCCACCCAGTCGGTGGTCGAGGCGATGAGGAACAGGATCAGGGCCGCGGCGTCGATCCGCCGCACGATGAGCACGAAGACCGCGATCGAGAGCACCAGCCGCACGAGCGACAGCACGTTGGGCACGGTCCAGATGCGGCTGAGATCGGAGGAGGGTGTCATGGCTTGGTGTTCTGGGGCGCGCCGAGGGTGACGCAGGCTCGGGGTTGCCCGTGCCATCTCGCTGGACGCTCCCTTCGGGCATCCTGCCCTCCGGTCGCTCGGAGGAAACCTCACTTCGCCATCCAGGCTTCGTTCGGTTTCCTACGCCGCTCGATTGGCACGGGCAACCCCTCGCGGGACAGTCCCGACTCGGTTCAGGTTACGCGTTTCCCCCGTGCGGCACACCGGCCAGGTCGTAGCCGGCGGAGGCCACGATCTCGACGGGGAGGATCCGGCCCGCGAGTGACCGGCCGGGGCGGGCGTCGGGATCGGTCACGTAGGCCAGGCAGTCGATGTCGGGGGCGTCGCCCTTCGTGCGGCCGAGCCAGACGTCCTCCCGCTCGTCGCTCTGGCGGTCGATGATCACGTCGAGCACGCGGCCCACCTGGCGGCGGGCGTGGTCGTGGGCGATGCCCTGCTGGAGGGCCATCAGTTCGTCGCGGCGGGCGGCCTTCTCCTCCTCGGGCATGTGGCCGTCGAGCCGCGCCGAGGGCGTGTCGGGCTCGAAGGAGTAGGTGAACACCCCCACCCGCTCGAACCGCCACTGCCGGGTGAAGTCGAGCAGTTCCTCGAACTGCGGCCGCGTCTCGCCGGGGAAGCCGGTGATGAAGGTGGTGCGGAGCACGAGATCGGGCATCGCCGTGCGGAGCTTGCCCAGAAGCTCCTCGGTGGCGGCCCGGTTCACCCGCCGCTGCATCCGCTTGAGCACCGGGTCGCTGGCGTGCTGCAGCGGCATGTCGAGGTAGGGGAGGATCTTCGGGCTCTCGGCGATGGTGGCGATCAGCCGGTCGGTGAAGTGGATCGGGTAGAGATACATGAGCCTGATCCACTCGATCCCGTCGACCTTCTCGAGCTCGCCGAGCAGTTCCACGAGCCGGGGCTCGCCGTAGAGATCGATGCCGTAGTAGGTGGTGTCCTGGGCGACGAGCACCAGTTCCTTGACGCCGTCGGCGGCGAGCTCACGGGCCTCGCGCACGACTTCCTCGATCGGCTTGGTCGCATGCTTGCCCCGCATCCGCGGGATCGAGCAGAAGGTGCAGGTGCGGTCGCAGCCCTCCGAGATCTTGAGGTAGGCGACGTGCCGCGGCGTGACGCGGAGCCTGCCGGAGTCGTCGAGGGCCCGGGCCGGGGCCGGTCGGAAGACGCTCCGCTGATCGCCCAGCGCGCCGATGAATCGCTCGGCCGTCTTCGCCACCTCGTCACGCGAGAAGACGCCGATCACCGCGTCGAGGCCGGGCAGTTCCTCGAGCAGGCCCTCCTTCTGCCGCTCGGCCAGGCAGCCGGCGACGATCACGCCCCGCGTCGCGCCCGCCCGCTTGAGGGCGAGCATCTCCTCGATCACCCCGTACGACTCGCGGCGGGACGACTCGAGGAAGGCGCAGGTGTTGACGATCACCAGGTCCGCGCCCCGGGGCTCGGCCACCAGCTGCCAGCCGTCCTGCCGCAGGAGGCCGAGCATGCGCTCGCTGTCCACGAGGTTCTTCGGGCAGCCGAGGCTCACCATCGAGAACGTGCCGAGGCAGGTGGCGGGATCGACGGGCTGCGCGGCGGGCATCACCGACGCCCCGGCCCCGCACGCTCCGCCGTCGCCGGCGACGATCGGCAGGCCGCTCATGCCCGCTCCGCGATCAGCTTGTCGAGCTCGTGCCTGAGCTTCGGCAGGATCTCGTCGTAGGGGAAGGCCCCGAGCTCGGCGCTCTTCCGCTTGAGGTTCACGTGGGTCGGCCCGCACCACAGGCCGAGGTCGGCGTCGTCGGTCTCGCCCGGGCCGTTCACGCGGCAGCCCATCACGGCGATCGTGATCGCGTGGGCCTGCGCGTAGGCCGTCATCTCCTTGACCTGCCGGGCCAGGTCGATGAAGGCCTCGTTCTCCACCCGCGAGCAACTCGGGCAGGAGATGATGTTCAGCGACGAGAGGCCGTAGTCCACCACGCTCCGCACGCGGCCCGCGGCGATGTCGGCGAGGATCTGGTTGGCCGCCGCGATCTCCTGCGGCTTGTCGGCGTTGGATACGGTGAGCGACACGCGCACCGTGTCGCCGATGCCCCGCGAGATGAGCTGCTCGAAGGCGATCCGCGTCTTGATGATGCCGTCGGGCGGCATGCCCGCCTCGGTGACCCCGAGGTGCAGCGGCACGTCGGGCCGCTCGGCGGCGAACCGCCGGTTGACGTCGATCACCTTCCGGGGATCGGAGTCCTTGAGCGACACGACGTAGCGGGTGAAGCCGATCGAGTCGAGCAGCGCGCAGTGCTCGAGCGCGCTTGCGAGCATCGGCCCGATCGAGTCCGCGGGATCGAACTGCTCCTTCTTGGCTGGATCCACGCTGCCACAGTTCACGCCCACCCGCAGGGCGCAGTCGTGGTCGGCCGC
>JBJTAA010000425.1:0-9321 GCA_046090525.1 Planctomycetota bacterium | reverse complement strand
CGCCGCGAACTCGCCGGGCTGCCCGAGCCCGATCTCCACCACCGTGCCGTCCAACTGCTCGAAGGCACGCTCCTGCGCGAGGCGCTCGCCCACACCGGCGGCAACCGCACCGCCGCCGCCAAACTCCTCGGCCTCGACCGGGCCACCCTGCGCACGAAGCTCAAGGCCCTCGGCCTCGACGACTGAGTTCACGGCTGCAGCCTCGGCGGGGCCGTTCCCCAGACAAGCCCCCTTGTGCGCGCCAGGGGGATGCCGCGTGCCATGCAAGACAGCCGCAGCGGCCAAGCGCCAAACGGCATGGTTGGCGTCATCCCCCCGGCTTGCGCCGGGGGGCTTTTTTCGAGCATCCATGAACCACGCGCGACGTGCCGACACCTCAACCGATGGACCGCGAGGGGTTGCCCATGCCCTCGAGCGAACTGTGGAAGCGAGCGCAGGCAGGATGCCGGAGTGAGTGTCCAGCGAGAGGGCATGGGCAATCCCGAGCCGGCGATTCGCGAGACGTACCGCACGTCGAGCATGATCCGGTCACGGCGTGACCGGACCCCCCTGGAGCCCGGTTCCGCCGGAACCGGGTCAACGCCGATGCCCAGGCCTGCGTGATCCGGTCACGGCGTGACCTGACTCCTGGGACGTGCGGCGGTGAAAAGTTCACCGGCGATCGCGGGAAGATTCCCCGGCTTTGCTGCGACGCTCCAGGGCTATCCTGCGCACAAGACCCCGGAGCGAGTTCGCGTGGCCCGATCGAATCCCGTGCGGCCGGCCCGGGCTGGCTTCACGCTCGTGGAACTGTTGGTCGTGATCGCGATCATCGCGGCGCTCGTCGGCCTGCTCCTGCCGGCCGTGCAGGGTGCCCGCGAGGCCGCCCGGCGGACCCAGTGCCTGAACAACCTCAAACAGGTTGGCCTGGGCCTGCACAACTTCCACGATGCCCACCGGCGGCTGCCCCCCGCCTTCGCCACTGGGGAGACTCCGGGCAACGTGAACTGGCGCTCGCTCCCCGAGACGCCCGGCTTCTTCGAGCCCGGCTGGAGCTTCTTCGTCTCGATCCTGCCCTACGTGGAAGAGGAGGCGCTCTTCCAGCAACTCGATTGCTCGCTGCCGATCATGCACGCGGCCAATGCCGTGGCCCGCAGCGGGGCCGCCGTGCTGCCGCTCTACGTCTGCCCCAGCGACACCGTTCCCCGGCTGATCGACGTCCTCGATTTCGGCCCGTCGGGGTCCGCGATCGCCTTGGCGGGCGACGGCACGCTGATCACCCAGGCCCCGGTCTCCTCCTACAGCGGCTTGATCGGGACGACCGATCATGAGCACAACGGCCTCTTCGACGGCGTCTTCTTTCGCAATAGCCGCGTCGGTTTCGGCCAGATCACCGACGGCACCTCCAAGACCATTTGTGTCGGGGAACGCATGAGCCGGATGGCCGAGGCCACCTGGCTGGGCAGCATCACCACCAGCGACGTGGTCCACGCCCAGGGCTGGTGGCAGCGGCTGGGCTATCGCACCCGGTCGCACAACTATCGCCCGGCCAACTGCCACACCACCTGCCACATCCGCTCGAGCGGTCCGAACGCGGCCTCCAACAGCCCCAGCGGGTTCTTTTCCGCGCATCCCGGCGGCTGCAACTTTCTCAACGCGGACGGCTCGGTGCGGGTGATCACGGACGACGTCTCGCTGGCCACGTTTCGCGCCCTGGCGACCCGTGCCGGCGGCGAGGTGGTCGCGCTGCCCTAAGGTGCGTTGGGCGGCGGCGCTCCCAAACCGCGCACGGCGTCCCGCCATCTGGTAGCGTGTGCCGACCGGTCAACGGCACGTTTTCGAGGCGGCGGTGCCGCCACCCGCGACCGCCCCTTTCCCGGAGAGACGCGCGATGGACATCCTCGGTGAGATCTTGAAGCAGGTGATCGCGGGCGCCGCCCAGCCGCAGGCGCCCCAGCGGCCGCAGCCCCAGACCCGGCCCTCCCAGCCGCCATCGGGCATGCCCTCGCCCGAGGATCTCGGCGACATCCTCGGCCAGATCTTCGGCGGCGGCTCGGCGCAGAAGCTGCCCGACGTGGTGCGGCAGTTCGAGGAGAAGGGGATGCGGGAGCAGGTCGATTCGTGGGTCCGCACCGGGCCGAACAAGCCGGTCGAGCGGCGGCACATCGAGGACGTGTTCGGCAGCCGCGAGCTCGAGGAGCTCGCCCGCCGGCGGGGCGTGGATCGCGACCAGCTGGCCGAGGTGCTCGCGAAGTACATCCCCAAGATCATCGACGAGCTCACGCCGAGCGGCCAGCTGCCAAGGCGTTGAACGAGGGCGACCTGTGGAGGGGACCGTCTCCGGTGCGGGGGCGGTCCCCTCTCCTCCACCCCGCCGTGGGGCAGACTTCCAGTCTGCCTCGGTCGGCTCTTTCTTGATGCGCGAGCTGCCACGCCGCACGTTCGGCACAGCCGGCACGGCTCGACTTTCCCGCGGGGTTTATGCAGTCGCCGCGGGCCCCCGTCGATATCCACTCTCGTGCCGGTCGTACCCGGCTCCGCAGCCCGCGCCGGTGGCCCCTCGCCGCCCCGGCCGAGGGTTCGCGTCGCCACCGTCCTCGTTCCCCGGTCCGCCCCCGAGAGCCGCTCCATGCCCACGCCCCCGCGTCGCAAGAAGACGTCCGCCGTCCAGAACCCGCTCGAGACCTACCTGCGGGACATCAACGAGACGGCGCTCCTCACGGCCGACGACGAGAAGCGGCTCGCCACGGGGGTCCGGTCGGGCGACCCGCTCGCCCGCGACCACATGGTGCGGGCCAACCTGCGCCTCGTGGTCAACATCGCCCGCGGCTACGCCAACCGCGGCCTGCCGCTGCCGGACCTGATCGAGGAGGGCAACCTCGGCCTGCTGCGGGCCGTGGAGGGCTTCGACCCCACGATGGGCACCCGGTTCAGCACCTACGCCAGCTACTGGATCAAGCAGTCGATCAAGCGGGCGCTGATCAACTCGGGCAAGACGATCCGCATCCCGGCCTACATGGTGGAGCTGCTCTCCAAGTGGCGGCGGGCGACGCTGCGGCTCTCCGAGTGCCTCGGCCGCACGCCGACGCCCGAGGAGGTGGCGCGGATGCTGGGCCTGGCCCGCAAGAAGCTGCCGATCGTGAAGAAGGCGATCCATGTCCACCAGGCCGCCCCGCATACCGAGCCGACCGAGGGGGGCTGGTCGCTCGGCGAACTGGTGATGGACGAGAACTCCCGCTGTCCGGCCGACGTGATGCTCGACGAGGACACGCTGCGGCACGTGCTCAAGCGGATCGACGAGCTCGACGAGCGGGCCGGCACGATCATCAAGCTCCGCTTCGGCCTGGGCGGAGCCCAGCCGATGACGCTCAAGGAGATCGGGGCCGTGCTCGGCCTAACCCGCGAGCGCGTCCGCCAGATCGAGAGCGAGACGCTCGCCGGCCTGGCGCTGGAACTCGATGCCGCCCCGCAGCCGGGCATCCGCGTCCGCCGCGGCGCCTGAGGCCGCATCCGCCCCCAGGAACCGGCCATGGACCTCGACCCGCTGATTCGTCCGGTGCCCGACTTTCCCAAGCCGGGCATCCTGTTTCGTGACATCACGCCGTTGCTCGCCGACGCGGCCGGCTTCGCCGAGGCGATCCGCCGCCTGGCCGAACCGTGGCGGACGGCGGGAATCGCCGCTATCGCCGCGGTCGAGGCGCGGGGCTTCCTGTTCGCGGGGCCCCTGGCACTCGAACTGGACGTGGGGCTGATCCCGGTCCGCAAGCCGGGCAAGCTCCCGGCCCGGACGATCGCCCACGAGTACGAACTCGAATACGGCCGCGACCGGCTCGAGATGCACGCCGGCGTGCTGCCGGCCGGGGCCCGCGTGCTCGTGGTGGACGACGTGCTGGCCACCGGCGGCACGGCCGCGGCCTGCATGCGGCTGGTGGAGGCGGGGGGCGGGGTCGTGGCCGGGGCCGCGTTCCTGGTCGAGATCGGGGGCCTCGGGGGCCGCGAGCGGCTCGCGCCCCACCGGGTGGAGGCCGTCTTACACTACTGAGGCCATGCCCGAGCCCCCTGCCCGCGTCGTCGTCGCCATGAGCGGAGGGGTCGATTCGAGCGTCGCCGCGGCCCTGCTCGTGGAGCAGGGCTTCGACTGCGTGGGCGTGTTCATGCGGCATGCGCCGCCGGCGTTGCCGCCGAAGGAGGGTGCCGGCGGGCTGCCGGTCGTCGAGGCCCGGCCCGGCCATCAGGGCTGCTGCAGCGCCGCCGACGCGCTCGACGCCCGCCGCGTGGCCGATCGGCTGGGCATCCCGCTCTACCCGCTCGACCTGACGGCCGACTTCGGCCGGATCATCGACGACTTCGCCGCCGAGTACGGCCGCGGCCGGACGCCCAACCCCTGCGTGCGGTGCAATACCTGGCTCAAGTTCGGCCGGCTCTTCGACCATGCCGACGCGATCGGCGCGCGGCACGTGGCCACCGGGCACTACGCGCGGCTCGACCGCGACCCCGGCGGCGGGCCCGTGCTCCGGCGTGGCCACGACGCCGACCGTGATCAGTCGTACGTGCTGTTCGACATTCCGGCCGACCGCCTCGAGCGGATGCTCCTGCCGGTGGGAGGCCTGACGAAGGCCGCCGTGCGGGCGCGGGCCGCGAGCCTGGGGCTCGTCACGGCCGACAAGCCCGACAGCCAGGAGATCTGCTTCGTGCCGCCGGGCGAGCACGCCCGCCTGGTGGCCGCCCGGCTCGGGGGCTCGCGGGCCGGCGAGATCGTCGACACCTCCGGCCGCGTGCTCGGCAGGCACTCCGGGATCGAGCAGTTCACCGTCGGCCAGCGGCAGGGCCTGGGGATCGCCACGGGAAGGCGGCTCTACGTCGTGCGCATCGAGGCCGCGACCTGTCGCGTGGTGGTCGGCTCGCGGGAGGAGGTGCCGGAGCACGAACTGGTGGCCGCAAGCGCCCGCTGGCACGGCGCACCGCCGACGGCGCCGTTCGCCGCACTCGTGCAGTGCCGGGCCCAGCGGGAGGCCGCCCCCGCCATGGTCACGCCCCTGCCGGGGGACCGGTTTCACGCCCGGTTCACTGGGGGGCCCGCGGCCTCCCCGGGCGCGATCTCGCCGGGGCAGCCGGCGGTCGTCTACGCCGGCGATCGGCTGCTCGGCGGCGGCTGGATCGAGGAATTTCACCCGCCCGGGTTCGCGAACTAGGCTTGCGGAGACCTCGCACGGGAGCCGCCTTCATGCCGGAAGAGTCGACGCCGCTGATCTTCGGGGCCGCCATCGTCCTGGGCCTCGTCGCCCTGACGATGCTCCTGCTCGTGTTCAACTACGGGCAGCTCTGGTTCCAGGCCTACTGGTCGAAGGCCCGGGTGACGTTCTTCGAGCTTTTGGGCATGAGCCTCCGCAAGGTCAATGCCCGGACGATCGTGCAGGCCCGGATCATGGCCGCCCAGGCGGGCCTCGGCGACATCAACTCCCGCAAGCTCGAAGCCCACTACCTCGCCGGCGGCGACGTGCCGCGGGTGATCCGGGCCCTGATCGCCGCCCAGCGGGCCGACATCGACCTCGACTTCGACCGCGCCTGCGCCATCGACCTGGCCGGCCGCGACGTGCTCGACGCGGTGCAGACGAGCGTCAATCCCAAGGTCATCGACTGCCCCGATGCCACGAGCGGCAAATCGACGCTCTCCGCCGTCGCCAAGAACGGCGTGGAGCTCAAAATCCGGGCCCGCGTCACGGTGCGGACCAACCTCGCGCAGCTGATCGGCGGGGCCACCGAGGAGACGATCATCGCCCGGGTGGGCGAAGGGATCATCACGTCGATCGGCTCGTCGGAGAGCCACTTCGACGTGATGGAGCATCCCGACACGATCTCGAAGGCCGTGCTCGCCCGCGGCCTCGACGCCCAGACGGCGTTCCAGATCGTCTCGATCGACATCGCCGACATCGAGATCGGCGAGAACATCGGGGCCCGCCTCCAGGCCGACCAGGCCGAGGCCGACACCCGGGTGGCCCGGGCCAAGGCCGAGGAGCGGCGGAGCGTGGCGATCGCCCGGGAGCAGGAGATGAAGGCGGCCGTGGCCGAAAACCGGGCCCACGTGCTCGAGGCGGAGGCGCTCGTCCCCAAGAGCATCGGCGAGGCCTACCGGGCCGGCCGCATCGAAAGGCTCGTCGGCCAGAACGGCCAAGCCGGGTGACAGCCAGAAGGCCCCCGGCAGGTTTGCCCAGCCGCTCCAGCCTGCCCGCTGGGGCCCGTGCGATGGTCAGATTCCGCGCAGCCAGGGAAATCGGCCAAACCTTGAGGCCGCCGGCTGCCGATACCAGACATGGGAGTTGGCGTTCGTCAGGATGACGGCCGGCCCAGGATGGGCCAGAGCCCGCCGATTCCCGCAGATCCCCAGGGCAAGGGAGCACGTGCCATGGCGATTCGACGGTTGCGGCTGTACACCGAGCCGGAAATGGAAACGGTGGCCTGCGCCACCCTCCCGCAGGAGGCAGGCGGCGTCCGCGTGCAGCTCGGCGACGTGCTGCCCCTGTTGGCCGATGCGGTCGCGAGCGACCGCACCTGGCTCAGGGATTTCGTGGACGAGGAGATCACCGTCTCCCCGGACCTCTACGACGTCCTGCAGGCCTATCGCCACTTCCGCCGGCCCGGCGCGTGACGCCCGCGCCGCGGGGGGGACGGCAGCCGATTGGGCCGGGGAACCGGTCCGGCGGGCGACCGAAAATCCCCTCCCGGGGGGCCCTCAAGGCCGTATGATTAATCCCCCTTGATGGAGGATGTCAGGCGAACCATACTCCGCCTGCCATGACATCTCCCATCAATCTCGCCGATCTCGGCCGCCGCATCCGGGCGGCCCGCCTCAGCCGCCGCCTCACGCTCGAAGAGGTGGTCTCCCGGACCGACTTCACGGTCAGTTGGCTCTCGAAGCTCGAAAATGGGCTGCTCGCCCCTTCGCTCGAGGGGCTCGTGAGGCTCGCCGAGGTGCTCGAATGCGGTGTCGAGCACCTGGTGGCGGGCCTCTCGGTGGCCCCGAGGTTCGTCGTCGATCGGGCGGGCGAGGGCTGGAAGCCGGCCGGCCGGCAGGGGCTGACGGTGGAGCACCTCGCGACCGCGTGGCGGCAGCGGGCCATGACGCCGGCGATCCTGCACCTCACAGGCACGGGAAACCGCAAGGCGCCCGAGGTCTTCGAGGGCGAGCGATTCCTGCACATCGTCGACGGGGAGGTGAAGGTCACCTACGGGGACGAGCTGATCCTGCTCACGGCGGGCGACAGCATCTACATCGATGCGTCCCTGCCGCACTCGCTGATCCCCTCCGGGCGGGGTTCGGCCCGGGCCTTGAGCGTGGTGTTCGAACCGAACCGAAACGGCCATGCCCCCGGAAAAGACCGGGCCGACGCGGGGCGGACGCGGCGGGCCCGCGCAGGCGGACAGTCGCCGAGCTGACCCCGGGCCTCCCCGACAGGCTCTGCGGGTGGGGTACACTCGAAGGGCAACGGCCGGGACGGCGCGACCGCGTGGGCTCCCGGCGATCCCTTGGCCCCGGAGGCCGTTTCGTGAACCGCTCGGTCCGCCGCCGCGATTTTCTCGAGCAGGCTTTGGCGACGGCTGCGGCCAGCCTCGCCGCCGCTCCGCTCGCCCGCATCCGCGCCGCCGAGCCGGCCGGCCGCCCGCCCGGCCCCAACGAGCGGCTCCGCGTGGCCGTGATCGGCGTCAATAACCGCGGCGGCAATCATGTCAGCGGCTGGATCGCCTGCCCGGAGACCGAACTGGCGGTCGTCTGTGATTGCGACCCGAACGTCGCCGGCAGGTTCGAGAAGCAGTTCGCCGAGCTTCCCCGGCGGCCGGAGTTCGAGCAGGACTTCCGCCGGCTCCTCGACCGCAAGGACATCGACGTCATCTCGATCGCCACGCCCAATCACTGGCACGCCCTGATGACGATTCAGGCGATGCAGGCCGGGAAGGACGTCTACGTCGAGAAACCCTGCAGCCACAACGTGGACGAGGGCCGCGTGATGGTCGACTGGGCCAGGAAGCTCGGCCGGATCTGCCAGATGGGGGCCCAGAGCCGCAGCATGCCCGGGATGCGGCGGGCGGTCGAGTTCGTGACGAGCGGCAAGATCGGCCCGGTCAGGCTGGCCCACGCCCTCTGCTACAAGCGGCGGGCGAGCATCGGGCTGGTCGACACGCCGGCGCCGCTCCCCAAGGGGCTCGACTTCGATCTCTGGGCCGGGCCGGCCCCGGCCGAGGTGCCGATCCGCAAGAAACTCCACTACGACTGGCACTGGGACCGGCGCACCGGCAACGGCGACCTCGGCAACCAGAATCCCCATGAGCTCGACAAGGCCCGCTGGGGGCTCGGCAAGCGGGACCTGCCGCGGAGGGTCGTCAGCCTCGGCGGCCGGCTCGGCTACGTCGACAACGGCGACGTGGCCAACAGCCAGGTGACGATCTACCAGTGGGACGACTGCCTGCTCGTCTCCGACGTGCGGGGCCTCGAGATCAAGACCCCCGTGGACTTCGGCCTGGCGGCCGGTCCGCTGCGGGTGGCCAACATCTGGTGGGGCACCGACGGCTACGTGGTGGCCCCCAGCTACACCACCGGCGTCGCCTTCGACTACGACGGGCACGAGCTCGGCAAGTGGTCCGGCGGCAGCGACCAGAACCACTACGACAACTTCGTGAAGGCCGTGAAGAGCCGCCGCCACGAGGACCTCAACCTCGACATCGAGGACGGCCACCTGTCGAGTGCGTTGGCCCACCTGGGCAACGTCTCCTGGACGCTCGGGCAGCCCGTCGAGCCGGGCACGCGGCCGAGCCTGGCGGCCGACGACGAGCGGGTGAAGCAGACGCTCGCGAGCTTCGAGGCGCACCTGGCCGAGAACGGCGTGGACTTCGCGGCGACCAGGCTGAAGCTCGGCCGCACGCTCACGATCGATCCGGCCACCGAGCAGTCGGACGATCCGGAGGCCAACCGGCTCTTCACCCGCGAGTATCGCAAGGGCTACGAGCTGCCGCGGGCGTGACGCGCCCCGGAGCCCGATCCCGCCCCCAGGAGTCCGGTTCCGCCGGAATCCGGTCAGCATCGACGTCGCCCCTGCAATCTCCGGTCACGGCGTGACCGGACTCCTGAGCCGGACCCGCGTCAATGCAGACGTCGCTTTATGATCCGATCACGGCGTGACCGGACTGCTCGTCACCCGTCGACCGGGTGCTCCGGCGTCGGCAGGATCAACTGCCAGAACTCCAGGTCCAGCCAGCGGCCGAACTTGAAGCCCGCCTCCCGCACCGTGCCGCAGCAGCGAAACCCGAGCGAACTGTGCAGGGCGATGCTGGCCACGTTCGTCGCGTCGA
>JBJTAA010000424.1:0-3376 GCA_046090525.1 Planctomycetota bacterium | reverse complement strand
GGGGTGATCGAGGCCTCGAAGCAGTGCGGCCGCGACACGCTCTTGGCGATCGGCGCGCCGGCCACGGTGGCGGAGATCGTGGCGGCCAAGCCGGCTGCCGCGATCGGCCTGGTCGCCGATCCCGGCGGCGGTCCCCTCGACCCGGCCGGCTGGCATGAGCGAGCGGAGGTGATCGGGCTCGTCGGCCCGGAGGGGGGCTTCACGCCGGCCGAACTCGCGCTCGCCGATCAGGCCGGCTGGAGGCGGGTCGCACTCGCGGCGCATGTCCTGCGGATCGAGACCGCGGCCGTGGCGCTCGCCGCGCGGTTGGCGGGCCCGGGCACTCGTGACGGTCGGCCGTGAGCCGACGGATCAGTCCTCCTCGCGGCCCGGACGCCGCTCGGGCACATTGATCACGAGGGCGGCCGTGTACGCGGTCGCATCGTACCCCTCCCCCCGCTCGTCAGGATTTTTCAGATGGGCCACCACGAGGATCGGCGTGCCCTGTCGGGGCGTAAAGCTGCATCGTCCTTCCGCATCGGTTCGGCGCTCGTGCTCGGGGTCGAAGTCGGTGGCGAGGGTCGCGCCGCGGGGAATGAAGGTCACCACGTGATCAGGCAGCGGCCGCCCCTGGTGGAGGAGCCGCACCCGGATCTCGTTGCCGGGACCGCAGCCGATGACGGGATGCGTCTCCACCACGAGCTCGAACGGGTGGCCCAGGGGCACGGCATGCTCGTTCGTCGGCGGGGCGAGCTCGTCGAGCGACTCCGACACGAGCACGTACGTCTTGCAGCTCTTCACGGCCCGGGTCGTGCGGTGCAGCTTGTCGAGCGTGTGGCTGACCGTGTGCAGGCCCGCGCCGGCCGTGACGAAGCGCCCCGACCAATACCCTTCCCGCGGTGCGGAGCCGAGATCGACCAGCGTCGGTCGGAGGTCGATCTCCACGCCGCCGGGCGAGCGGACGACGAGCGTCGCCCCGTCGAGTGACGAGAGTTTGCCGGCCAGCTTGAAATCCCGGTGCCCGTTGCCGTGGTTCCCGAGACAGAAATCGACGTGCACGACGTCGCCCGGTCGCACGACGTTGGTGGCGGTCTGCACCCAGGTGTCATGGCCGCGGGCGACCCCCAAGGCGAAGACGGCCAGCGCCACGCAGCCGGTCGAGGTGTGGCGAACGACGGAACAACATGTCATGGAAACCTCCTGAAGATAGGGCTCGCTGCGAACGTCCGAACGATTCCAGTCTGGGGACCAGCTCAGGGAATGGCGACCGGCTCGCCGCCGGCCCGGGTACTCAGCGCCCGCCACACGTCGCCGCCGACGTCGTCGAGCACGAACCGCACCGAGCCGTCGACCATGCAGGTCTGGACGCCGCCACCGTGCAGGCTCGCCGCCTTGAAGCTGCCGGCACCGCTGCGGCTGCAGTCGGGGCGGGCGTCGTTGGGCTGATGGACCGTGTTGAAGGCGATGCCGAACTCCCTGCCCCAGAGCCACGACAGGCCGCGGTTGGCATGCCAGGTGGTGGCCGCGGCGCAGGCCGCCTCACTGTCGGTCCCCGCCCCCGGGCTGCCGCCGCCCAGCTGAGCGTAGTAGCGCCGGGCGTCGGCTGGCCGGGGCCCGGTGGCCGGGGAGCCCGCCCCGCGGACGGCCTCGCTCGCCAGCAGCGTCTTGGACGTGCCGTCGCCGACCTGCCGCAGCCGCACCGCCGAGAGATACCAGAACAGCCCGTCGTTGGGCGTGGTCAGCGCCCGCATCGCCACCGTCGCGCCCGAGCCGATGTTGACCATGTAGTTCGTCGGCGCCCACGTGCCCCCGTTCGCCGAGAACTGCGTGGGGCCGCCGTCGGACGGGCAGAGCAGGAAGGAGACCGCCGTCCGCGCGGCGGATTGCTGGGCGGGATTGATCGTCTGCGATCCGCCGGTGCCCTGCATGATCGGCTGCGAGAAGTCAACGAGCGCGAGCACGTCGGCTCCTTCGGCGTAGGGAAGCACGAGCGCCTGCGGCGAGAACGCCCACTGGCTCTCGGCCCGCGTGCCAACGGGGGGCAGCCGCCGGCGGGCCGATTCGAAGTTCAAGACGGCCAGACCGAACTGCCGGATCCCGTTGCCGCAGGCCATGCGGCGGGCCGCCTCCCGGGCCGCCTGCACCGCCGGCAGCACGAGGCCGACGAGGGTCGCGATGATCGCGATCACCACGAGCAGCTCGACGAGACTGAAGCCCCGGCGTGGCCGCGGTGCGGGTGAGGCTCCTGGAGCCGGGGCGAAGAAGACTGCACGCGCCCCGGCGTCGTTGGTCACGAAGGATTCATGACGGGCCGGCCTGGCAGGGCCGCCGTCGGGAGTCGAGATCGTCATCTGATCCTCTGATGAAGGTGGTGATGGGGCGCTCGGGCCGCGACCGCGCGGCAGGCCGCCGCCGCGGAAGAGCGCGGAAGAGCGCGGAATCGTTCGAAGAGCCCGCCGGCACCTCGCCTGCAGGCCCGGAAACGTCGCCCAGAAGGGGCTCTGATCAGCCCTGGCGGGGAGGTGGCTCGGCCGGCTCCGCCGGCGTGCCCTGCGGCCGCTCATCGCCGCAGATCAGCGAGCGCCCGGTGACGACCTGCGGTGAGAACACCACCGCCGGCGGCGGCAGTGAGCCAGCGACCATCAGCGACAAGAGCCCGTCGATGATTCCGCCGCAGGCGAGCATCGCGCGGAGGGAGACGACCTTCGGCGCGGGTGCGCCCCCCGGCGCCGGCTCGTCGTCCAATCCAGCTTCGGCTTCTGCGACCGCGCAGCACGGGGGCTGCTGCGATTCGGCCGTCTCGCAGCAGGCAGGCTTCGAGGCCGTCGAGTCGCAGCAGTTGCCGGCAGCGGGCTCCGGTTCTGCGACGGCCATCCGGCGCGAGAGGGCCGCGATCACCGCCGGCTCGAGGCCGCGAGCCTGGGCCCAGAGCAGCGTTTCGGCGGGCGTGTGGCAGCAGCAGTTCGTGAAGCACCGCTCGGCGGAGTCGCAGCCGCAGGCTTTGTCCATGCAGGGGAAGGGGCGCGAGCGATCCTTGGCGGCGAGTTTGCGGTCGGCGGCCGACCCGGGGTCCGGCGGAATCGCCAGCGGCAGCGGCAGGCCCGAGGCGACGAGGCACTGCAGGGCGAGCATCGCCCAGGCAGTGAGGCGTCGCAGGAGCGGGCGGCCGTGCAGGATGTGCATGGAGCGAGAGCCTATAGCGGCGGCGGAGCCGGGTGAAGTGGCTGGCGGCCGCAGGGGCGGCACGGGACTGCGATTGCGGGAATCCGGCCGGACGCTCCACCGGCGACAGTCGCCGCCCCAACTCCGGTCCAGTTCCGGCGGAACCGGGCTCCAGGGGGGGCATGCGTTCGGCTCCAGGGCCCGCAGGAACCGCAGCGCCTCGGCCATCTCTTGA
>JBJTAA010000423.1:0-3307 GCA_046090525.1 Planctomycetota bacterium | reverse complement strand
CGAGCCCGTGGCCGCGCTCGGCGACGTGGTCGATCGGATGGCGTTCATCCACAACATGGTGAGCACGTCGGGCGTGCACTCGGCGGCCACGCTCCTCCAGACCACCGGCTTCGTGCTCCCCGGCTTTCCCGGGGCGGGCTGCTGGGTGAGCTACGCGCTCGGGTCGATGAACGACAACCTGCCGACGTTCGTGGTGCTGCCCGACCACCGGGGTTACGCGTCGAACGGCGTCAAGAACTGGGACGCGGGCTTCCTCCCGGCCCAGTACAGCGGCACGGTGGTGCAGCCGGCCGCCGAGGAGCCCGTGGCCGACCTGCGGCCGCACCGGTCGGCGGCGTACGTGACGCCCGAGGCCGATGCCGAGGCCCGCGAGGTACTCGCGGCGCTCAACCGCCGCCACCGCGACGGCCGCGGCGGCGACGACCAGCTCGATGCCCGGATCAAGAGCTACGAGCTCGCCGCGCGGATGCAACTGGCCGCGCCCGAGGCGCTCGATCTCGCCGGCGAACCCGCGCACGTGCTCACGCTCTACGGCGTGCAGCCGGGCCGCACGAGCTGGCCCAGCCAGATCAACGCGGAGGAGGAGACGCACCACTTCGGTCTGCGCTGCCTCGCCGCCCGGCGGCTCTTGGAGCGGGGCGTGCGGTTCGTGCAGGTGTGGAGCGGCAACGACAACGGGTTTCCGCGCCGCAACTGGGACAGCCACGAGGACGTGGAGCGCGACCACGGCCCGCTCGCCACCGGCATGGCCCGCGGCGCCGCGGCCCTGATCCGTGACCTCGACCAGCGCGGCATGCTCGACGACACGCTCGTGCTCTGGACGACGGAGTTCGGCCGGATGCCGAGCTCGCAGGGGGGCAGGGGCCGCGACCACAATCCCTTCGTGTTCACCAACTGGCTGTGCGGCGGCGGGATCCGCGGGGGCGTCGTGTGCGGCGAGAGCGACCAATGGGGCTACAAGCCGCTCGACCGCGACCATCCCACGACCGTGCACGACGTGCACGCCACGGTGATGAAGCTCCTCGGCATCGACCACACGAAGCTCACCTGGCGCAACAACGGCATCGACCGCCGGCTCACCGACGTGCACGGCCACGTGATCGAAGGGATTGTTTCGTGAGGGGGCGGTGCGGGGAGCGGACGGGCTCAAGCCCGACCGACGGCCCGTTCAACCCACGGCCGCGGCCGTGGCGTAGGAGCCCAGGCAGACCACCCGCTTGCAACGCTTTTCCAGGCTCGCGATCGCCCGGCGGACGCGCAGGTCGGTGCGATGCCCCTCGAGCTCCACGAAGAAGATGTAGCCCCGGCCCTCGCCGGGCAGCGGAAACGACTCGATCCAGGTGAGGTTGAGCTTCTGCCGCTTGGGGATCGCCAGAGCGTCGGCCAGGCCGCCGGGGCGGTGCTCGATCTCGAACATCAGCGAGGTCTTGTCCTTGCCGGTGCGGCCGGCGTCGGCGTGGCCGATGACGGCGAACCGCGTCGTGTTGCCCGCCACGTCCTCGATGTTTTCGGCGAGCACGTCGAGGCCGTAGTGCACGCCGGCCTGGCGGCTGGCGATCGCGGCGGCGTGGGGCGTCTTGGCGGCCGTCTCCGCGGCCAGGCTCGTGCTCGTGACTTCGATCAGCCGGGCTGCCGGCAGGTGCCGTGCCAGCCAGTTGCGGCACTGCGAGAGGGCCTGGGGCCGGCTGTAGACCTCCTTGATCGCGGAGCGGTCGCAGGCGGCCAGGAGCGTGTGGTGGATCCGCAGCGGCACCTCGGCGCAGATCTTCACGGGCAGCCGCGAGAAGTTGTCGAGGGTGTCGGCGATCCGGCCGTCGGTGGAGTTTTCCAGCGGCACGACCCCGTAGTCGGAGTGACCGGCATGCACCTCCTCGAAGGCGGCGGAGATGCTCGCCACGGGCACGAACTCCACCGAGCCCCCGAAGCGGTGGAGGGCGGCCAGGTGGCTGTAGGTCCAGGCCGGGCCGAGGTGGGCCACCCGCAGGTGCTGCTCGATGGCCCGCGAGCCCGAGATCAGTTCGCGGAAGATCGCCTTCAGGCTGTGGTCGGAGAGCGGCCCGGCGTTGGCCGCCGCCACGCGGTCGAGCACCATCTCCTCGCGGGACGGGTCGTAGGTCTGCTGCCCCGACGACTGCTTGAGGTGGCCGATGTCGCGGGCCACTTCCGCCCGCTCGTTCATCAGGCTCACGAGCTCGCGGTCGATCTTGTCGATCTGGGCGCGGAGCGTGGCGAGAGAAGGCTTGCGCTGCCCGTCTGCCTTCCGCGGCGAACCGGACTGGGCCATGGTCGTCGGGTCCCGGAGCGACGGCCAAAATGGCAGGCCCGGCCGGACTGGCCGCATGTCCGGGCGGCGAAACCTCCAACTGTACCTCGCCCCCGGAGCCGCTCAATACGGCCGATTCACGCGGTTTCGACGGGGCCGCGGAAAAATGCCCTCGGAAGCGGCCTGATTCCCGCCGCTTGGCACGGTCTTTGCATCCCTCTGAAGGGCAGCCACGGAGCGTCACGAAATGACGCCGCCGGGCGGGCCAGACACGCACGACACGGGAAGGGGTAACGACACATGGCGACGAAGCAGGGCGAGAAGATCATCGGCATCGACCTCGGCACGACCAACTCGGTCGTGGCGGTGATGGAGGGCAAGGAGCCCAAGGTGATCGCGAACAAGGAGGGCAACCGTCTCACCCCGAGCGTGGTGGCCTTCAACGACAAGGGGGAGACCCTCGTCGGCGACATCGCCCGGCGGCAGGCCGTCACCAACCCCAAGCGGACCATCTACTCGATCAAGCGGTTCATGGGCCGGCGGCACAACGAGGTCGCCAGCGAGGAGAAGATGGTCCCCTACGAGGTGGTCGGGGGGCCGGAGGACTACGTCAAGGTCAAGGCGGGCGACAAGCAGTTCACGCCGCCGGAGATCTCCGCCCAGGTGCTGCGCCGGCTCAAGGAGGCCGCGGAGAGCTACCTCGGCCACAAGGTCAACAAGGCGGTGATCACCGTCCCGGCCTACTTCAACGACGCCCAGCGGCAGGCCACCAAGGACGCCGGTCAGATCGCCGGCCTCGAGGTGATGCGGATCGTCAACGAGCCGACCGCCGCGGCCCTCGCCTACGGCCTCGACAAGAAGAAGGACGAGAAGATCGCGGTCTTCGACCTCGGCGGCGGCACCTTCGACGTGTCGGTGCTCGACGTCTCGAAGGACGGCGTCTTCCAGGTGGTCAGCACCAACGGCGACACGCACCTCGGCGGCGACGACTTCGACCAGGCCCTGATCAACCACGTGGCCGACCAGTTCCAGAAGGAGCAGGGG
>JBJTAA010000422.1:0-7827 GCA_046090525.1 Planctomycetota bacterium | reverse complement strand
ACGCCGCATCGGCTCCGACCCGGTTCCGGCTCAGGAGTCCGGTCACGCCGTGACCGGATCGCGAAGGACGCCGCATCGGCTCCGACCCGGTTCCGGCTCAGGAGTCCGGTCACGCCGTGACCGGATCGCGAAGGACGCCGCATCGGCTCCGACCCGGTTCCGGCGGAACCGGGCTCCTGGGGTCATGCGTCGAGCGCTGCGGCGATCCGGTCGAGGATCGTGCGGATGATCTCGCGATCGGAAGCCGGCCGCCGCGGGCTGTCCGGGTGCGGCTCGTCGCAGTCCAACAGGCCGCGGAGCTGGAGCGCCTGGGCCATCGAGTGCTTGTAGGCCGGCACGGGCGGCCGGAAGGCGAAGTCGCCCAGAGCCTGCAGCGCGTCGTCGAGTTCGTCGAACCGCGGATCGCCGGCGGCCCACCAGCCATCGCGCCGGGCGAAGGCCTCGGGCCAGGCGGTCGAGAGGCCGAGCAGCCAGTCGCTGCCGTAACGCACCATGTCGATCGCGAGGTCGTTGCCGGTGAAGACGTGAAACTCCGGCCGCAGGGAGTCGCGGAGGGCCAGCCTTTCCCACTCGAGGCGGCGCGAGAGCGACGAATGCTTCGCCCCGATGCAGTTGGGGATGCGCACGAGGTCGGCGTAGGCCTCGAGCCCGAGCACCCGTCCGCTGGGCACGAAGGCCGTGGAGAGCTCGAAGCCGATGAAGGTCGGCACTCGGCGGGCGAGCACCCGGCAGCGGGAGACGAAGTCGGCGTCGCTGCCGGTCGTGAGCCCGAACGACGGAAAGATCACCGGGGTCGCCCCGCAATCGACGATCATCTCCAGCTGCCGTCCGTAGGCGGCCTCGTCGAAGGCGGCGCCCGGCGCATCCACCACGCAGGCCCCCGCCACGAGCTCCCCGCCGGAGCCGACCATCTCCCTCGCGATCCGCAGGGCCTCGCGGCGGGTGCCATCGTCGATGAGTTGCACGTAGCCGGTGTCCATGTTGACGGCTGGGGCGATCCCGACCGCCGCGGTGCGGGCGACGTGCGCGGCGAAGCCATCCCAATCGACGCCCCCTGCGGACCGCATCGGCAGGAGGATCGCCGACATCCCGCGGATTGCCCGCCGGGGCCGCAGGAGCGCGAGCGGATCGACGGGGGCGGACGGCGGCATGGTGGCCGAAATTTTACCAGGTTTCGCCCAGGAGTCCGGCCACTCCGTGACCGGATCACACAGGACGCCGCTCCAACGCCAACCCGGCTCAGGAGTCCGGTCACGCCGTGACCGGATCACATAGGACGCAGCGGCAATCCAGGCACGGTTCCGGCGGAACCGGGCTCCTGGGGCGGAACCGGGCGCCTCGCGGGAAATAGCGCTCCCGCGCCACCCCTCAGGCGAGGATGCCCTTCACCAGGTTGCCGTGCACGTCCGTGAGCCGGTAATCGCGCCCCTGGAAGCGGTAGGTGAGCCGCAAGTGGTCGAACCCGAGCAGGTGAAGCAGCGTGGCGTTCAAGTCGTGGACGTGCACGGGATCCTCCACCACGTTGAACCCGAAGTCATCGGTCTTGCCGTGCACATGGCCGGCCTTGATGCCCCCGCCCGCCAGCCACATCGTGAAGGCCCGGTTGTGGTGGTCGCGGCCGTCGTTGCCCCCCTGCACCATCGGCGTGCGGCCGAACTCGCCCCCCCACACCACGATCGTGTCGTCGAGCAGGCCCCGCTCCTTGAGGTCCGTCACGAGCGCCGCCGATGCCTGCTGCGTGTCGGCACAGTTCTTCTTGATGGCATTGGTCAGGTCGCCATGCTGGTCCCACGCTTCGTGAAAGAGCTGGACGAACCGCACACCCCGCTCGAGGAGCCGCCGGGCGAGCAGGCAGTTGCGGGCAAAACCGGCCTGGTTCGGGTCGGTGAGCCCATAGCGGGCGAGCGTCTCCTTCGACTCATCCGCGAGGTTCATCAGTTCCGGGGCGCTCTGCTGGAGCTTGTAGGCCATCTCGTAGGCCTCGATTCGGGCGGCGATCTCGGGATCGCCGAACCGTTCCAGAGACATCGCATTGAGCCGGTTGAGCGTGTCGAGCGAGGCCCGCTGCGTCTCGCGGTCGATGCCCCGGGGATTGGAGAGATAGAGCACCGGGTCGCCGCTGCCCCGCAACTGGATGCCGCCGTACACGGTGGGCAGGAACCCGGCCCCGTAGTTGCTCGCCCCGCCGCTGGTGCCCTTGGAACTGTTGAGCACCACGAAGCCGGGCAGGTCGTCGGATTCGCTGCCGAGGCCGTAGAGCGTCCAGGCCCCGAAGCTCGGCCTCCCGAACTGCTGCGATCCGGTGTTCATCAGGATCTGGGCCGGAGCGTGGTTCACCGCATCGGTCTGCATCGAGCGAATGAGGCAGATGTCGTCGGCGATCCCGCCGATGTGCGGCACCAACTCGCTCATCTCGATGCCGGCCTTGCCGTAGGGCTGAAACTTGTATTTGGGGCCGAGGAGCGCCGAGTTCGGATTGATGAACGCCGCCCGGTAGCCCTTGAGGAGATCAGCCGGCGGCAGCTTGCCGTCATGCTTGGCAAGCTCCGGCTTCCAATCGAAAAGCTCGAGGTGGCTCGGCGCGCCGGCCTGAAACATGTAGACGACCCGCTTCGCCCGCGGCGCGTGGTGCGGCTGCTTCACGGCCAATGGTGACGGGGGCGCGATGCCGGCCCCTGCCTCACGGGCCGCCAAGGCACCGGCGGCGATGCCCGCCAAGCCCACCCCGCAGTCACCGAAGAACCAGCGGCGGGAGAGGAGGCGAGCCCGGGCGGCGTGGAGAACGGCGTCGGAGTTCATGGGGCACCTCAGTTCTTCGTGACCGTCTCGTCGAGATTCAGGAGCACCCGCGACACCAGCGTCCAGGCGGCCGCGTCCTGCGGCGTCGTGCCGGCGGGCAGGTCAGGCCGTGTGTCGGGATCGCCGGTGGCGATCTCGCGGGCATCGAGCCAGCCGTCTGCGATCCGTTGCCGCTGGGCCGTCAGGAACGCGAGCAGTTCCTGCTTCTCATCGGCCGTCGGTCGCCGCGACGTGCACAGGAAGAACGCCCGCTCCATCCGGCTGGCGTCGTCCGCCGCCCCTTCTCGGAGGGTTCGCAGGGCCAGGGCCCGGGCCGCCTCCACGAACACCGGTTCGTTGAGCCCCGTCAGCGCCGCCAGCGGCGTGTTGCTCCGCAGGCGGCGGGCACAGGAAAGGTCGCCGGTCGGGGCGTCGAAGTTGGCCAGCATCGGGTCGGGCATCGACCGCCGCCGGAACGTGTAGACCGACCGGCGATAGCGGTCGGGCCCCTGGGCCACCGGCCAGGCAATCTGCGTGAAGTTGGCCTCGAGCACGTTCTGTGGCACCGGCGGATAGACGCTCGGGCCGCCCACATTCTCCGTGAGCAGCCCCGACACGGCCAGGACCACGTCGCGCACCACCTCGGCGTCGGGGCGAAACCGCGGACCGCGAGCCAAGAGCCGGTTGGTCGGGTCTTGGGCAAGCGCGTCGGCCGAAACATGCGACGACTGCCGGTAGGTGTCGCTGGTGACGATCTGCCGGATCGCCTCTTTCTGGCTCCAACCCCGCTCCATGAAATCGACGGCGAGCCAGTCGAGCAGGTCGCGGTGTTCGGGCACCGGCGCCCGCGTGCCGAAGTCGTCGGGCGTCTCCACGAGGCCGGCGCCGAAGAGCGCCTGCCAGATCCGGTTCACGGCCACGCGTGCGGAGAGGGGCGACCGCGGATCGACCAGCCACTTCGCGAAGGCCAGCCGCGGCGGGTCGTCCGACTCCGCCAACGGATGCAGCCCCGCCGGGACATGCGGCTTCACTTCGTGCTTCGGCTGGTTCCAGGTGCCGCGATCGAGCAGGTGGGTCGGCCGGTGCTGCGTCGCCGACCGCGCCTTCGCATGCAGCACGGTGGTGGGAGCCTGTGGGGCCTTGGCCCAGGCGGCCGCGATCCGGTCATTGATCGCCGCCGCCTCGGGAATCGTCTTCCGCCAGGCTGCGAAGAGCGCCTCACGATCGGCGTCGGTCCGCTCGACGGCGGACTTGCGGGCGGCGAGTACCGCAGCGTGATCCACCGGGGGCGCGGCGGGCGCGGGCGACTTCGTGAGGCTGATCCGGCAGCAGCCGATCATGTCGTCGAGCCCGCCGAACGTCTTGAGCCAGATCTTGAGCCGCGTGCCTGCCGGCAGATCCAGTGGCGTGGCAAACTGCACCACCGCTACCGAAGGCTGGTGCTTTACCAGGTGGCCGCGGTCGGCCCGCCAGGCCGACTGCTCATCACCGTCGATGATGTTGGCGACCGGCCCGATCGACACGGTGGGCGACTTGCCCTGCTCGGCGGCCGACTTCTTCGGATCGAATCCCGGCCGCGGCACCAACTGCTCTGGCTCGGAGAAGTCGGCCGTGGCATTGACGAGGGGCATGTCTTCCCAGTCCTTGGCGTCGGGCTTCTTCACCTGCACCTTCAGCCGGCTCAGCGTCCAGCGGCCGTCGCGGCCCGGGCCGTTCATGAAGAGGTCGCCGTCGGTGAGGGCCTCGACCTGGAGGCCCGTCGCGCCGGCCAGGTCGGGCTCGGCCTCGAAGTAGACCTCGTGGTCGCGGTGGCCGATCATCAGGATCGAGCCGTCGGTCCGCTGGGTGGGGTGCGTGGTGAGGTTGATGCTGTGCAGCACGTCCATCGTGATCGGCGCCCACTCGGGCAGCGGCCCCACCAGCCCCGCCGCCCACGCGTCCAACTCCGCCTGCCAGCCGGGACGCAGCCGACGAATCTCCTCCTCGGCGGCGGTGATCTCGGCCCGGATCGCGGCGCACTGCTCGAGCTGGGCGGGGGTGTAGACGTAGGACCGGGCCTCGTAGGTGTCGTTCAGGAACGCGAACAGGCCGTAATACTCGTCCTGCGTCAGCGGGTCGAACTTGTGCGAGTGGCACTGGGCGCACTGCGTCGTGAGCCCGAGGACGGCCTTGCCCACGCAGTCCATCCGGTCGAACATCTCGACCATCCGGAACTCCTCCGGGATGATCGCGCCCTCTTCGTTGAGCATGCTGTTGCGGAGGAAGCCCGTGGCCACGATCTGATCCTGCGTGGCATTCGGCAGGAGGTCGCCGGCGATCTGCTCGATCACGAACTGGTCGTAGGGCAGGTCGCGGTTGCAGGCGTCGATCACCCAATCCCGCCAGGCCCACATCTCACGGGGCATGTCCTTCTCGTAGCCGTTGGTGTCCGAGTAGCGGGCCAGATCGAGCCAGTGGCGGGCCCACTTCTCGCCATAGCGCGGGCTGGCAAGGAGTTTGTCGACCGTCTTCTCGTAGCCTTCCCGCTCGAAGGCTGCGAGGTCCTCCGGCGACGGGGGCAGACCGACGAGGTCGAGATAGAGCCGGCGGCAGAGCGAGGCCGGATCGGCCGGCGGGGCGGGGACGACGCCCTCGCTGGCGAGCCGCTGTCGGACGAAGGCGTCGATGGGATTGTCCGCTCCGGTCACGGCGGGCACGACCGCCTTCCGGGGTGCGACGAACGCCCAGTGGGGCTGATAGTCGGCACCGGCGGCGATCCAGGCTTCGAGCAACTGCTTCTGCTCCGCCGAGAGCGGCTTCTGCTCCCGCAGCGGCGGCATCACGACGTCCGGATCGGTGGCGTGGATGCGAGCCACGAGCGCACTCTCCTCAGGTCGCCCCGGCACGATCGCCGGCTCTCCCGAGTCGCCCCCCTCGAGGGCGGTCTGGCGGATGTCGAGCCGCAGGCCTCCCTGCCTGGTTTCCTCGTCGATCCCGTGGCAGTGGGTGCAGTGCTCGGCCAGGATCGGCTGGATATCCCGCTCGAAGTCCGGGCCGGTGGCCGCGGCCGTCGCGAACGGGGCGAGGCAGCCTCCGACGAGCCACACGACCGGCAGGAAGGCAGGCAGCGGAATGGGGTTTGATCGCAGGCTCATGCAGCATGCCTCGGACGTGGGAAACACCACCACGCAGATTCCCAAAACTATACCCTGGATCGCAAGGGCGGCACCTCCTCGGCTGCGGCCGACCTGATTGCCCGACGGGCGATTTTCTCGACAATCAACCGCATGTTTCCCCGGATCGCACGATTTCGCTCAGTCGCCGATCTCCGCGAGCACCTCGCCGCGCTCGCCGCTCCGATCCCACTCGACGACGAGCCCCTCTCGGCCCCCGCCGGCTCGCCCCTGGGCCGGCCGCTGCCTCTCGGCGGCCGCATCGTCGGCAATCGGTGGGCGATCCATCCGATGGAGGGCTGGGACGCCGCGGCCGACGGCCGCCCCTCGGAGATCCTGCTGCGGCGCTGGCGTCACTTCGGCACGAGCGGCGCCAAACTCGTCTGGGGAGGCGAGGCGGTGGCCGTCGTGCCGGAGGGCCGCGCCAACCCCAATCAGCTCTGCGCCCCCGCCTGCGGCCGTGAGGCGTTCGCCACCCTCCTGGAAACGGTCCGGGCCGCCCACCGCGAGGCGCACGGCGACGACGGCGACCTCGTGGTGGCACTGCAGCTCACCCACTCGGGCCGGTTCAGCAAGCCCACGCCGGCCGGCCGCGCGCCGCGGATCGCCTACCATCACCCGTTGCTCGACGCCCGCCACGGCATCGATCCGTCCGACTCCGCCTGCCTGGTCAGCGACGACGACGTCGAACGGCTCATCGAGGCCTACCTCGCCGCCGCCCATGACGCGGCTGCCGTCGGCTTCGACATGGTCGACATCAAGGCCTGCCACGGCTACCTGCTGCACGAGTTCCTCTCCGCCCGGCGCCGGCCCGGCCTCTACGGGGGCGACCTCGCGGGCCGCACGCGGTTCCTGCGGACGATCATCGAGCGGGTGCGGACGGAATGCCCGGCGCTGCTCGTGGGCGTGCGGCTCTCGCTCTTCGATACCGTGCCCTGGCACATGGTCGACGGCCGCGGTGAACCGTTTCCCTTCATCGATTCGCTTCCCTACGACTGCGGCTTCGGCGTGGACGAAGCCGACCCGCTGGCGATCGACCTGGCCGAGCCGATCGCGGTGCTCCGCATGCTCCGCGACGCGGGCGTGGTGGCCGTGAATCTCTCGGCCGGAAGCCCCTACGCGGTGCCCCACATCGTGCGGCCCGCGGCCTTCCCGCCCTCCGACGGCTATCCGCCGCCGGAGGATCCGCTCGTGGGCGTCTGGCGGCAGATCGACGCGGCCCGGCAGGCCAAGGCGGCCGTGCCCGAACTCGTCATGGTGGGCTCGGCCTACACCTACCTGCAGGACTACCTCGTGCACGCCGCCCAGGCGACCGTGCGGGCCGGCTGGATCGACGCGGTCGGCCTGGGCCGGATGGTGCTTTCCTATCCGGAGCTGCCGGCCGACTCCCTGGCCGGCCGACCGCCGACCCGCGGACGCATCTGCCGGACCTTCTCCGACTGCACGACCGCCCCCCGTAACGGGCTCAAGAGCGGCTGCTATCCGCTCGACGCCTTCTACAAGGCGCTCCCGGAGGCGGCGGCCGTCAAGCAGATCAAGGCTGCGATGGAAGCCCGCGGGTGATGCGTCATGGCCCGCGCCGCGCCCGCCTGAGGGGCTGGGGCACGCCGGTCGGGGGCGGGCGGCGACTTGGACATCGGGCCGTCAGATCAGCCGCGCCAGCACGAGCACGCCGGCGAGGCCGACCACCGACACGATGATCTCCATCACGGTCCAACTCCGCAGCGTGTCGGCGAGACTGGCGTTGAAGTATTCCTTGAACAGCCAGAAGGCAGCGTCGTTGACGTGGGATCCGAACAGGCTGCCGGCGCCGATCGCGAGCACCATCAGGTTGGGGTCCACGCCGCCGTCGGCCACGACCGGTCCGAGAATGCCCGCGGCCGTCAGCCCCGCGACG
>JBJTAA010000421.1:0-2756 GCA_046090525.1 Planctomycetota bacterium | reverse complement strand
CCTGACTCAAGGACGCCGCCCAGCGGGGCATCCAGCACATCTGCTGGGACGGGTGCATGTTCCCCAACGCCACGCTGGAGGATCCCCGCACCTGGAACACGATCCTCAAGACCATGATCGCCGTCCGCGACGCGCACGGCTGGAACTAGTTTTCGGGCAAAGAAGCCATCCCTGGCCTTTTTGCCTTGGGAAGCGTGCGGCTTGAAAAGCCGGCGCTTCCCGGGCATCACATCCTGTGATGCCTGCTGATCCACACAGAACTGCGAGATACGCCAGGCGAGGGAATCGGCGAACGCTCGAGGAGCCTCGGGCGTATCCTCGCCCCGGCGACGAGACTTTTACCTACCCCGAACCGGTGCTACTCCAAACTCGGATGCGCTCTAATCTACTCCGGACCGGCGGGAACTCCAGCGGCGGCAAGTCGCTCGTGCCGCCAGCCTGCCAAGCCGCTCACCTTCGCCCTCTGTCGTGCCCCAACTCCAGCCAGGAACGCCGCTCCCCGCCGCGGGTTCCCGCCCGGCCGGCCCCGCGGCCGGATCGTGGCTCGTGATCGGGCTCCTCCTGCTCGCCACCGGCTTGGGGCTGTTTGCCGTCTGGTTCCAGTGGGGGCAGACGCGGCGGTGTCTGGAGTTCCTGGGGCCGGTCGCCGCAGGTCGGATCCAGGAGGCGCCGATCGTGGAACTCTGGTCCCTGGCCCCGGCCGACGGTCGCCTGCGGGGCGTCGACCGGGTTGACATCTCCCGCGCCCCGGGCCTCGTCCACCTACGCCGCGGACTCGTCGAGGACGTGAACTACCGCTGGCCCGCCGCGGGAAGCTCGGGGCAGGGGGCTTCCGAACCTCGTCTGCCTGCCGCCGCCTGGGACGTCGCCCTCGCTTTCCGGGACGATGCCGACGCCTCCGCGGCGGCGATCCTCGCCTTCGATCTCGATGGCCCCGGCGCGATGACGCTCGTCGGCCATGCCGGCCGGGTGGAACTGGGCCGGCTCGGGCCGGGGCTTCGCCGCTGGATCGAGACCACGAAAGCCGGTTTTTCCTCGGGAAAATCGGGCTATTGAGGGGCTGCCCGCAGTCCCTATCCTCCCGCACCTGTCGGCGAAACGTCCGCCGGCTGCCCGCCGCTCGGGCGCGCCCCGCGCCCGTCGCTCCGACTCACCGCCGGGGAGTATCAGCCATGCGATCCATCGCCGTCGCCAACCAGAAGGGCGGGGTCGGCAAGACCACCACGTCGGTCAACCTCGCGGTCGCCCTGGCGCGAGCCGGAAAACGGGTCTGTCTGATGGACCTCGATCCGCAGGCCCATGCCACCCTGCATGTGGGCGTGACGCCGGGAGGCACGGGTGTGTCCGCCTACGACGTCCTCGTCGGCGGCCGGCCGCTGGCCGACGCCCTGGTGCCGGTGACCGAGACCCTGGCCGTGGTGCCCTCCCACATCGACCTGTCGGCGGTGGAAATGGCCCTCGCCACGCGACCGGGCCGCGAGACGATCCTGCGCGATCGCCTGGCCGCCGATCGGCGGTTCGCGGGACCGGCCTCGGGGGCCGATTCCTTCGACTATCTGGTGGTCGACTGCCCTCCCTCGCTGGGCCTGCTGTCGCTCAACGCGATGGCCGCCGTCGGCGAGGTGCTGCTGCCGCTGCAGCCGCATTTCCTGGCCCTGCACGGCCTCAGCAAGCTGCTCGAGACCATCGAGCTCGTGAGCGAACACGTCAACCCGCGACTGCGGCTGCTCGGCGTGGTGCTCTGCATGTATGAGGCTGGCACCAGGCTGGCCGGCGAGATCGGCCGGGACGTCGAGACCTTTTTCTCAGCGAGCGGGGACGCCCACCCGGCGTGGGCCGGCGGGCGGCTGTTTTCCACCCGGATCCGCCGCAACATCCGGCTGGCGGAAGCACCGAGCTTCGGGCAATCGATTTTCGACTATGCCGCATCCTCGCACGGGGCAGAGGACTACGCGGCGTTGGCCGCGGAAGTCGATCAGGCGGCGGCCGTCGTCCGCGTCAAGGAGCCGGTGGCCGCCTGAGCCGCCGGGCCCGACGCCGAATCGTCAGGGCCGTAGAGTTCGGGAATCCACCAGTACCGGGACTCGCTCGTATCGACGCCCGCCATGATGCCCGTGCCGTCAAAGTCCTCCGCCACGACGAACCCGGTCGCGGCGGGCCTGGTCGCGGCCAGGCCCGGGGTGGACGCGGGTGAATAGGGTCGCGGGGGCTGGAGCGGATTCTTCCGGAGCATGGATGGGCGGCTCTGCCGAATGCCGAACAGTCTTCGCGGGTGATTCCGCCTCCGCAGGCGGATGCAAGCGGGCCGGAGTGTGTTGTCGGAAGCGGGTCCGGGCGAAGCCCAGTTTTCAGCCTCGAGCACACGCCACCTGTGTATTGTGCATCGATAAAATGCATAATCAAGGAAATCTGGGAGGCCTGGGTTATTTGTTCGTTTCCTGCTTGACTTCGGGCCTTCGGGGTACATTCCAGGCCATGGGTGCGGCCATGCGGAAGCTGCCTGGTGTGCGTTGGAACGGGGGGCCCCAAGGCTTCCCGGTCGGCCGGGCTGCGGCCGTCCTGCTCGTCGCCTGCGGGGCCGTGGCCCTGCCGGGGCCGGAGCCGCGCTTCGCCGCGGCCGCGCCCCCGGCGGGCTTTCGCGAACTGGCCCCGGGGGTGCTCAAGGTCATCCCGGCGGATCAGGCGATGGACGACGCGCTGCGGCGTGGCGCGCTCCTCGAGATCACCGAGGGCCAACAGGCCCTGGAGTGGACGCC
>JBJTAA010000420.1:0-3070 GCA_046090525.1 Planctomycetota bacterium | reverse complement strand
CCCCAGGTGCTGCACGCCCAGATGGGTGGCATGGGAGGCATGGGCGGCGGGATGGGCGGCATGGGCGGTGGCATGGGGGGCATGGGTGGCGGCATGGGTGGCGGCATGGGCGGCGCCATGGGCGGAGTTGGTGGCGCTGCCGCTGGCGTCGTGGTGGATGCCCAAGGCGTTCTCCGTACGCGGACCGTGGCCGATCCCTCGCTCAGCCCGCAGCGGCTCCGCGCCGCGGTCGAGGCGCTGCCGGGCGACCTGCGCAAGACGGTGCCCCTGCGGAAGGTGGCCCTGTCGCGGCTCGAGGCGGAACTCGCCAAGCGGGTCGCCGATGGCCGCGGCGTTCCGGATGAACTCGAGAAGCTCGCCGGCCTCACCCGCATCCAATACGTGTTCATCTACCCGGCCGAGGGCGACACGCCCGGAGAGATCGTGATCGCCGGGCCGGCCGAACCCTGGTTCACCGACGCGGCGGGCCGGGTGCGCGGCTCGGAGAGCGGTGCCCCGACCGTCCTGCTCGCCGACCTCGCGGCGGCGATCCGGTGCTTCGCGCCGGGGCAGCCACGCGACCGGCTGGTCGGCTGCTCGATCGACCCGAAGCCCGAGGGGCTCGCCGCGATGCAGAAGTTTCTCCGGACGACCGGCCGCGTGAATCCCAAGGCGAGCGTCGACGAGATCGTGGGAGGCATGAAGGAGGCCCTCGGCACCCAGGTGGTGAGCGTCCAGGGTGTCTCGCCCGCCAGCCACTTCGCCCAGGTGATGATCGAGGCCGACTACCGGATGAAGCTGATCGGGATCGGCCTCGAGCCGGTGCCCGTGAAGATGAAGACCTGGATCGAACTGGCGAGCGCCGGCTCCGTCGCCGCCAACGCGCTGCAGCGCTGGTATTTCGTGCCCGACTACCGCTGCGTGCGGGTGGCCGAGGACGACCTGGCGATCGAGCTCGTGGGCGAGGGCGTCAAGCTCTGCGGCGCCGACGAGGTGGTCCAGGCCGATGGCACGAGGCTCTCGGCCGACCGCGCCGACAAGGCGAGCCGGACGTTCACCGAGAGCTTCACCCGGCTCTACCCACAGATCGCCGCCCGCAACCCCGTCTACGCCCAGCTGCGATCGCTCGTCGACCTCGTCGTGGCCGCGGCCTTCCTGCAGGAGCACGACGCCTACGGGCGGGTCGGGTGGGCGGCGACGACGCTCGCCGACGAACAGGCCTACCCGATCGAGACCCTGCCGGTGCCGCGGGAGGTGGAGACGGCGATCAACGCCGTCTGGCGGCAGAACCGGCTGCTGACACCGATCGGCGGCGGCGTCACGATGCATCCCCGCCTGGCCCTCGATCCCCCGAACCTCCTGATGGACGAACAGGGTGAGGTCGCGGCCGCCCGGGCGACGGCCAAGGATCTGCCCGAGACCGGCTGGTACTGGGACTGATCTCGGGTCAGGAGGCAGCCGCCAGCTGCCGCGCCACGAACGCGGCGTAGTCCTTGGGCGTGTCGATGCCGCGGGCCGCGTGGGCGATCACGCCGGCCACGATGGGAATGCCCGCCTCGACGACCCGCAGCTGTTCCAGGCTCTCGTGCGTGGCGAGCCGTGACTCGGGCAAGGCGTTCCAGGTCTCGAGCACCCACCGGCGATAGGCGTAGACGCCGACGTGCTGCCAGTAGAGCGGAGGCTCGGCGGCGAGCAGGTCGTCGCTCCAGTCGCGGGCGAATGGAACGGGCGCCCGGCTGAAGGTGATCGCCCGCCAGCAGCCCGGTTCGACCGGGCCGACCATGGAGGTGGATCCCGCTGCGGTGCCGGGGTGCCGCCACGGGGTCAGCACCGCCTTCACGGCGGCCGGGTCGTCGAGATCCGCCCGCCTGCGCAGCGGGGTCACGAGCGTGGCCACGCCCGCCGTCGGGCAACGATCCAACAGGTCGACGGCCGCCTCGATGGCCGAGGGGGGCAGTTCAGGCTCGTCGCCCTGCACGTTCACGACCACGTCGGCGGGCGGCAGTCGCGGCAGAGCCTCCACGATCCGCGCCGTGCCGCTGGCGGCCTCCGGCGAGGTCATGACGGCCTGGCCACCGAAGCTGTGGACGACCGCGGCGATCTCGTCGGAATCGGTGGCCACGACGGGGGCGAGCGAGCCGCGGGCCGAGGCCGCGTTACGCCAGGTGTGTTCGACGAGCGTGCGGCCGGTGTCGGCCAGGAGCATCTTGCGGGGCAGCCTCGTGCTCGAGAGGCGGGCAGGAATCACGACAAGGGCGGCGGGTGGCATGGGCGAAAGCGACCTGGCACAGCGGCAGGAGCGGTGGCGGCCAGTTGTATATCCGCCGGCCGCTGGTAGCATCAAAGGCGTCGTCGGGACGCTGCCGGCGGCGCACCACTCGCCCGAGTGGCGGAATTGGCAGACGCGCAAGATTCAGGTTCTTGTCCAGGTAACTGGGTGGAGGTTCAAGTCCTCTCTCGGGCATTCGGCCGGCGGTGATCGCCGGCCTGGCGTGGCCCGGTTCGTCCGGAATCGGAGCCCTTCGGAGTCACCCCGTCCGGGTTGCTCGCCGCGACGGTCGCGTTACGATTGACGCGGGGCCGTAGCTCAGTTGGTTAGAGCATCGGACTTTTAATCCGTTGGTCCTGGGTTCGAGTCCCAGCGGCCCCATTGCCGGGCATCCAGTCCCCGTGGCAGTGCCGGTCTGGCAGTCGAGAACCGCTCCTAGGCGTCGGTGCCGCGGCGGCGCTGGCGATTCAGGACGAGCCCGCCGGCCACGAGCGCGAGGCCCGCCAGCACGACGGCCGGCGGTTCCGGAGCCGGAATCGCGGTCAGGAGTTCCACGTTCGGGGCAGCGTCGCTCGCGACGTCACGCAGGTCCGCCCGCTTCGCCTGCTGCTTCGGTGAAGACTCCTGAACCTCGACCAAGGTCGCCGCTTCGTGAATGCCGGCCCAGGAAAGCGTTCCCGAGGGCATCAGGGCGGCGGGGGCCGTGAGCGAGTCGGGGAGCACCCGGCCGGCGTCGTGCTGCCTGACGGCGGGCAGGTAGAGCACCGGCAGCGATACGAGGTCGACGCGGGCGGCCCTGGGCGTCACGAGCGGTCGCGGGGC
>JBJTAA010000419.1:0-4142 GCA_046090525.1 Planctomycetota bacterium | reverse complement strand
CGCGCTCCATCCCAACACGCATTCGGCGGGCAAGGTGCCCGCCGCTACGGGCGCATGCCCCGCGGGCAAGATGCCCGCCGCTACGGGCGCGGTTTCGGCGGGTTAGAAACCCGCCGCCACTGGGCCGGGGAAAGTAGCCGGCGGCTGTTTCTGAGTAGCCGCGGGCTTCCAGCCCGCGGAATACGCGCTCCATCCCAACACGCATTCGGCGGGCAAGATGCCCGCCGCTACGGGCGCGGATCATGGTTCGGCTCGCGGCGGGGGCGGGGGCAGGATCGCCGGGGGCATCGGGCCCTCGCCGGCTGCCGGGGCCGCCGGCTTCGCGGGCTGCGGCTGAATCGCACCACCAGGCGCGGGCGGCGCGACCGGGGCGAGCGGTGGGGCGGGCGGCTGGCCCGCGGCCGGGGCATCCTCATACACGCCGCGGCCGCAGTCGATGAGCACGTGGCCCGCCCAAAACACCGGGTGCGTGGCATCTTCGAGGATCTCCTCGCCGGCCTGCTTGATCCGTGGCTCTCGCTCGGGATCAGGCCGCTCGGGCGTCACGAGATCCACGGCCCGCTGCCAGGCCTCGGCCGCGGTCACTCCTCCCCGGCCAGCCGTCTCCCGCAGAAACTCCCGCACGAGGCTCTCGCCGATCGGCCCACCGCTCCGCCAGCGGCTCAGGAGGGCCGTGCGGCCACCCGCCGCGATCAGGTCGACGGCCGGCAGGAAAAGATCCTCGCCCGGCCGCGGCGGCGGCTTCGCAAGGCCGGTCGCCATCGCCGTCTGCACGCCCGGCAGCACCACCTGCCGCGGCCGCTTGGGCGGCGCAGCGAGCCAGTCGCCAAATGTCGTCGCCGGTCGCCCACCGCTCGCCGAGAAGAGCGGCCACGGGGCCCCGGGCTCGGCCGCAGCGAGTTCGTCATAGACCACGAGCGTGTCGAAGAGCGACCCGAGAAGATCCGCCGTGGGGCCGCCGGCGGAAGGCTCGAGCACCGCGCCGCCTTCGGTGCCCGCGAGCATCGCTTCGGCGTTCGCCGCAGCGGCCTCCCGCTTCTCTCCCTTGGCCATCCGGCCGAGCAGGAGGCCCGTCGTGCCACCATCCCGCGGTGCAAACCGCAGCACGGCCAGGCTGCGGGTGGGGGCATAGCGAATCCTGCAGACCTCGCGGAGCGGGCGGCGGTCTTCTCCCGCCTGATTGCTGGCCACCGGCAGAATCTCGAAGGGCACATACCAGAGCCAGCCGTCGGGCACGATCACGAGCTCCTCGATCCCGTCGGCCAGCGACACGCCCCGCGAGTTTTCGAACAGCATCCGCTCGATGCGGGCGGCGGAGCCTTCCCAGTCGCCGGCGAGGAGCCGGTCGGTGCCCACGGCCGCCGACCGCTCGTGCAGCGAGAGTTCCTTGGCGAGCGCGCGAATCTCGCCGGGCAGGCCGCCTGCCTGCTTCACCTGCCAGGCAAGGAGCCGGTCGCGATTCTCGAGCGCGGCGAAGAGGCCGGAGGCCGTCCAGTGGAAGGAGAGCAGAGCCTGCCCCGGCTCGAGCCGCCGACGGATCTCAGCCGTGGGGGTCAGCGGCGGAAACGCGGGCACGCCCACGCGGCCCGCCGCCAGCGACGCGGCAACCTGCCGGAGGCGAAGCGACGCGGCGGCATACTCCTGCCACTCGGCCGCATCGCCCGCCGGGGCCGGCGCGTCGGCAGCCGGTTCGCGGGCCGCGGCCACGGCGGCGCCGAGGTTGCCACGCAACTGCCCGATCCGCACGAGCAACGGTTCGAGCCCCTGCTGGTCGGCCACCACAGCCAGCCGCCGGGCCCGCTCGTCGGCCTCGAGAAACCGCGGGTCGGCCGCCAGAAACCGCTCGACCGCCAGCCGCCGGCCACCGAGCGGCCGCGCCGCCATCCAGCGGTGCCGCATGGTCGCCTCCGCCGCCTCGAGCGCCTGCTCGTTGCCGCGGCGGGCCGCGAGGGCCACCCATGTGTCGTAGGCCGTGATGCGGCCACTTGAAGTGACGGCCAACGCGTCGAGTGGGTCGGCCGCGAAGTCGCGGGGGGCGGGGTCGGCCAGGAGTTTCTGAAACAGCTCCTCGGCCTGCCGCTCGGAGACGCTGCTCGATCCCGCCTGCACGAGTTCGACGAGCAGATCGGTCTGAAAGAGCCGCTGTGACCGCCCGCGGGCGATGCCGAGCGACCGCTCGAGCTCGCCGTCGCCGGTGGCGATGTCACCACCGGCATAGGCCACGAGCGCGGCCGCGTAGCCTGCGATGCTGCCGAGCGTGCCCTGGCCGGCTTCCGACTTGAGCAGCCGACCGTCGATCGCCCTGAGCGCCGCGGCTGCGGACCGCGGGTCGCCGGCGGCGGCGAGCGACTCGGCCTGCATCGCCAGCAGCCGCTCATGCAGGGCCTTCGGTCCCGAGCGGGTGGCGTCGGCGGCGAGCTTGATCGGTGCCGCCACGCCCCGTTCGCCCTTGAGGCGGTGCGCCACCCAGAGTCCTTGAAACGCCTCCTCGAGCGCGCGGGCATCGCCGTAGTTGGCGGCCGAGAAGGTGGCCTCCTCGAAGTAGGTCGCCGCCTCGGCCGCGCGGTCGGCGTCGAGCGCGATCCGTCCCAGCACGATCAGGCCCCAGGCGGTGAGCGGATGGTCGAGCTGGTTGCCGACCAGCAGCCCGCGCATGAGCAGCGGCTGGGCCTGCGCCGCCTTGCCCTGGGCCCAGGTGGCCGTGCCGAGGGCGATGTCGATCCACGACTGGGAGTAGTGGTTCGGAGGCGCGGGCCGGCGGGCGAGGGCGCGGGCCGCCTGATCGAGCACGGGGCTCTCGTGACCGAGTTCACCGAGCAGCGAGCCGCTGCGATAGAGGGCGATCACGAGCGACCGAATGATCTCCTGCGGCCGGATGGGGCGTTCGTGGGGAGCCGTCAGCACGCCCCCCTTCTGCAGCACGTCCTGCGCGTCGTTGCCCTGCTGGCGGATCGTCATCGTGTCGGGGATCGCGGCCGGGGCGGCGTTGCGCTTGCTGCGGCCCCAGGCGGCCGCGGGCGGCCTGCGCATCGGCGCGAGCACCGCCGGCGGAAACCGCACGGCGAGCAGCCAGTTGGCATTGGCGGCCGAGATGGCCAGCGCCTCCTCGTAGCGGGCGAGGGCGTCGCGGGGCTTGCCCAACTCGAACTGGCATTCGCCGAGCACCGTCGCCGTAGCGATCGAGTCGATCCAGCGGTCGGCCCCGATCTGGGTGCTGCCGCGATACTCGCGTTCGGCCAGTTCGAGGGCGGCGGAATAGTCACCGGCGGCGAGGGCGGCGAGGGCCAGATCGTAGCCAGGCCCGGGCACGTTGGGGGCGGCGTTGGGCGCCCCCAGGTTGGGAGGCAGGATGACCTGGGCGGGTGCGGCCATGGCCGCCAGCCCGGCCACCACGGCGATCGCGAGGGCCCTGCGCATGCCCGTCGTTGTACACGTTTCGGGGGAGCCGGGGTCGCTGCCTGCGAGTGTCACACTGGGCAGGCTCGGAAACGGGGGCGGCGATCCGGGCAGGCGTCGGTTCCGGTCGTGCGGGTCGTCCAAAGTTTGCGGGTCGTACGGTCCGATACCACGAGGGATCGCGGAGGCTGCCGACGGCGGCGGCCCGCGGCCTTGCCACCTACGCAGCAGGGAAGGGTTGACGCCATGCCCACGCTTTCGACCGCCCGAGACGCCGCGATCCTTCGCCGCACCAGCCTCGGCCTGCGGGTGCTCACCGCGGCCTGGGCCGTGGCAGGGCTCGCGATGACCGGCTGCCAGGTGGACGTGGGCGGCCAGACGCTGCCGAGCGCCTACTACCTGCAGGACGACATCCAGTACTTCCCGGCTGGTCCCGAGTTCAAGCTCTCGAAGGAAGCCGCGGCCCAGAAGGCCTACAAGAAGGAAATGAAGGAGCGCGACGCCGCCGGGCCCTACATGCCCTGAGGCTCAGGAGTCCGGTCGCTCCGCGACCGGATCACGCCGGACGCCGCCTCAACCTTGACCCGGTTCCGGCCAGGAGTCCGGTCACGCCGTGACCGGATCACGCGCGACGCCGCCCCAACCTTGACCCGGTTCCGGAGGAACCGGGCTCCTGGGGTCACGCCGTGACCGGATCACGCGACGCCGCCCCAACTCTGACCCGGTTCCGGCCAGGAGTCCGGTCA
>JBJTAA010000418.1:0-10291 GCA_046090525.1 Planctomycetota bacterium | reverse complement strand
GGAGGCGGAGACGGGCTCGCCCCTTCCGCTCGGCGGCATCGCGACCGCCCGCCGGCTGAGGCGGGAGGCGATCGCGACGGTGCAGGCCGTGATCCGCGACTCGCTCACGCACGCCCTCGCCGACCACGCCGCCACGCTTGCGACGATGCGGGCCCACGCCCAGGAGTTCGACGACCGCGTGCTGATGCAGCACGTCGATCTCTACGTGAACGACTGGACGCTCGACCTCGGTGAGGTGGGCAGGCGGGCGCTCGACGAACTCTCCGCCCGCGCGGCGGCGGCCGGCCTGGCGCCGGGCGGCCGGCTCGAGGTGTTCGACGAATGAGGGGTCACCCCACGTCGAGCCACCGCGGCAGCTCAGCGTCGGCCGGGAGGCCGAGGATCTCGCGGAGTTTGGCGAGATCGGCCTCATCGAGCGGCACGAACACGACCGGATCCTGCACCAACTCCGGGTCGACGAGCCGGTAGCCGGCCACATGCCCCCCTTCCACGATCGGCGCCCGGCCGTAGCCATACATCATGTTGTCGACCTTCTCGAAGAAGTCGCCGAGCGTCACGGCCTCGGGCAGCGGCTTGCGGATGAAATAGAGCTCGATCACGTCCCGCCAGAAGTGCGGCACGAACTTCTCGCCGACGTCGGCGTGGCCCACGCACGCCCGGTTGGTGCCGGCGATGCAAACCGGCAGCGAGGTGAGCGGCCGGCGGCGGCGGCCCGCTTCCCGGGTGATCTCGTCGAGCAGGTTGATGTGGAAGTCAGCGCTGAAGCAGTCGTCGCAGATGATCACGACGTCGGCCAGGTCGATCACCCCGCCACCGGCGGCGCCGTCGAGCAGCGCCGCGGCCAGCCGCTCGAAGCGGATGTGGTAGCTCTGGATTTCGGTCGGCAGCCCGTGACCGAGCACGACCACGCTCGTCGGCTTGCCGGCCCCCACGGCGGCCGTGATCGCGGCCAGAAACTCGGCCGCGACGCCATCGAGCGTCTGCTCGGCAGCCTGCTGCTTGAAGATCGTGGACTCGCAGCCGTAGGCATCGGCGATCGCCGTGACCTCACGCGGCCCGAGCCCCTCCGCCGGGTCGAGCAGGCCGATCACCACCCGGCCGTCGGCCAGGACGGGCACGGCCGCCGCGGCCTCACGCTTCCAGTCGATGAACCGCGCGAGCGCGACGAGTGCCGCCACGCGGTCGGCCTCGGTCATCGTCCCGAGCGCGTCCGCATGCTGCGTGGCGAGGTGATGGACGGCCGGGGCGATCTGCCGCCAGTGCTTCGCGGAACCGCCGAGAGCGGCTGCGATCTGCTGGCCGAGTCCGTCCGCGAAGGCCGCGAAGTCGGTGGGGATGGCGTCGGGCCGCTCGATCGCGGCCGGCGACTCACTCCGCCCGTGCGCCGGCCATGAGAGGGCCGCCACCGCCAAAAGCACGATCCACGTCACCCGCGGGCACTGCCAGCGTCGCGGCGGGAATCCGAGCACGGCACCTGCATCCGGGATGGCGACCGGTCGTCTGTCGTGTTGGGCCACGATGGCAGCGGCCGTCACTTGGCCGGCACGACCATGAGCGTCGTCGGTTGGCGGCCTGCCGGCGTCGCGACCGTGACGGCCGGCGCCTGCTTGAGGAGTTCCTCCATCGAACTCTCGTAGCCGATGCCTCCGGCCTGCCCCACGCTCCACGACACCTTGCCCGTCAAGACGTCGGCCATGCCGCTGATCGGCTGCACGGCGTTGCTCGCCGCGTCGTACATCACGCCCTTGAGCTGCCCGGCCTTGCTGACCGCGAGCTGCTGAAACGTCGTCGATTGCCCGCCGGCCCGCGGGGGCGAGGCGAACACACCGAGCGACAGCCACTCCACGGCCGTCATGGCGGTGAGGTTCGGATTCGCCCCGCCGTCGGTGCCGAAGAACGCGCTCACGACCGTCGCCGGTGGCACCGGGGCCGAACGCCACTCGGCGTAGGGCTTCGGATGCTGCCAGGCGTCGGGGTGCTGGGCATACCACTCCGGCGTGAAGGGCGGCTGGCCCGCGACGGGGGGCCTGCCGGCCGGGGGAACTGCCGCCGGCTGCTGCGGGACGGCACCGGCAGCGGGCGCGACCGGCGCGACCGGAACCGGTGCGCGTGGGGCGGTGGCGGTGCCGGGTACTCCAGCGCCCGGAACACCCGGAACGGGCACGCCAGGCACGCCGGGTGCACCGGGGCCACCCGGACCGCCGAGCGACGGGCCCGCCGGACCACGGCCGCCGCCGGGGCCTGCCCCGCCGCCAAGTCCTGGGCCGGCGCCCGGCCCCGGACCCCGGCGGCCACCTGGCTGCGCGTGCACCGACGCGATCGCGACCGCGACGATCGCGACGACCACGATCGCTGCGAGGCTTCGGCCCCCAGTCTTCGTCGAGCCATGTCGAGCCAGCATGCTGCATCCTCCTTGGTGATCGCCGTCCGCCGCGGCCTTCATTCTGTCCGAGAACGCCGGCCTGTGGCTAGCACAGTTCACGACCCTGTGCCTCACAGGGCGAGACCTGCGTAGGCGAGGAGCGAGGCCACGACGGTGACGGCCGCGAGGCCCCACGGCCGCCTCGCCGCCGCCGGCAGCGCGGCCACGGCCAACGCGAGGATCGCCGCCGCCACGGCCGTTTCGACCGCCAAGACGCGGGCCGTCGCGTCCTGCATCACGCGGATCACCAGGAACGCCGCCACGACCAATGCGCCGGCTGCGGTTGCCGCACCCCGACCTCGGCCCACCACCTGGCCCGCGAGATGCACCGCAATCGCCATCGCGTAGGGAAAGAAGAGTTCGCGATTGCCGGAGAGATGGTGGGCCGCCATCCAGCCTGCCGCGGGCAGCAGGCCCACGAGCGGCCCCAGGCGGAAGTCGGCGGCGACCTGGCCGATCACCGCCAGCACGCCGAGCGCCACCCACGGGGGCCCGCCGAGGAAGTGCGCCGCCGCCAGAAAGGAGAGTTCCAGCGCGATGAACGGGGCCACCGGAGGTCGGGCTGGATGGCCTTGCGTGACACGCGTGTCCAAGCCGTGGGAAGCGGCGTCAAGCCTGGTCGAGTGCGCGACGGTCCCGCCCGCGGCCTGCGGGTCGAGCACCATCTTCACGTGCGGCCCCACTGTCGGCACGTCGAAGGGGTCTGACACGACCCGCCAGCCGAGCTTCTCGTAGAAGCCGACGGCCGAGACGCGGGCATTGCACCAGAAGATGCGATCCGGATCGTCGTGGCGGGTGTCGGCCACCGCTGCCTCGAGGAGTCGTCGCCCGAGCCCGGTGCCTTGAAGTCCAAAGTCGGTGGCCATGCCGCGGAGCTGCCAGGCCGGCCGTCCCTCCCAGGTCGAGGGCATGAGCGAGAGGCAGACGACCGGCCCTGCGGCCGAGGTGGCCGCGTAATGCCGCGTGGCCACGTCTTGGTCGCCGTCGAAGTGGGCGGTCTCGAAGGGCCGGCCCGGCCGCAGGATGCGGTGTCGCAGCGGCAGGATCTCCTCGACGTCGACACGGCGACAGGTGATCTCGGGCGGCATGCTTGCAGATCCGAAGGGCCGGGGGCCGCCAGGGTGAACCCGATGGCGGACGGTCCGATGCGGCATCCTTTATATGCTGCTGCTCACCGTTTCCGTCTCCCGGTCCGCCCTTCATGCCGTCGACTAGCGCCCCGCCGCTCGAACGCCTCGCCAACGCCTTTCCGATCTGGGTGGCCGTGGCCTGCGGCCTGGCGCTCGTCGAGCCGCGGCTCTTCAGCTGGTTCGACGGGCCGCTCCTCGTCGGCGGTCTCGGCCTGATCATGCTCGGCATGGGCATGACGCTGACGTTCGCCGACTTCGCCCGCGTGGCCTCGCGGCCGGCGGCGGTGGTGGCCGGGTTCGTCGCCCAGTTCACGATCATGCCGACGGCGGCCTGGGTGGTCGCCTGGGCGTTCGACCTGCCCGCACCCTTTGCGGTGGGGCTGATCCTGGTCGGCTGCTGCCCGGGCGGCACGGCCTCGAATGTCGTCACCTACATCGCCCGGGCCGACGTCGCCCTGTCGGTGACGATGACGACCTGCTCGACGCTGGCCGCGGTGGTGCTCACGCCGCTGCTCACCCGGCTGCTCGCCGGCCGGCTCGTGGAGGTGGATACGCTCGGGCTGTTGCTCTCGACCTTGCAGGTGGTCGTGCTTCCGGTGGCCGCGGGCGTGTTCCTGAATCGGTTCGCGCCGGCCGCGGTGGAGCGGGTGGTGCCGGGAGCGCCGCTGGTGAGCGTGGTGGTGATCGCGCTCATCTGCGGGAGCATCATCGGCCAGAACGCCGCCGCGGTCTGGGAGAGCGGTCCGCGGCTCGGGGCGGCGATCGTGCTCATGCATGCGCTCGGTTTTGCGGTGGGGTATGGGTTCGCCCGTCGTTTCGGGTTTTCGGCGATCGCGGCCCGCACGATCTCGATCGAGACCGGGATGCAAAACTCGGGGCTGGGGGCGTTTCTGGCCAAGCGGCATTTTCCGGCCGAGCCGCTCACGGCTGTGCCGGCGGCGATCTCCGCGCTCGTGCACTCCGTGCTCGGCAGCATCCTCGCCGGCTGGTGGCGGCTGCGGCCACCCCCTGAGCCCCCCGCCTCACCCCAGTAGCCGCGGGCATGGCTCTCGTGTGGCCGCGGGCATGGCGCTCATGGCGCGCTCGTGGCCGCGGGCATGGCGCTCGTGGCCGCGGGTTTTCAACCCGCGGAATCCGCCCACCACTCCAGCCTCGGAAGCCCCCGGCATCGCTCTCGTGGCCGCGGGCATCTTGCCCGCGGAATCCGCTCACCACCGCGTTTTCGGCCGGGCGAATGCTTGACAGCCCGCCTGTCGATAGATAATGTACATGCGTACACAACGCTTCACGCGGCCGCGTCCGGGCGGCTGAAGCGCGAGAAAAAGGCCCTGCGATGGTGACGATTCATCCGGAAGGCAGCGGCGCGGCAGGCCTCGCGGGGAGGGCGGCCTCCACTCTCCCCGCCTCCCTGCTGCGGTCGGGGCTCGTGAGCGCCGGCGACCTGCGGGGCCGCGAGGAGGCCCGCGAGACGATTCGCAGCGGCTTCACCGCGATCGACGCCCTGCTCCCGGGCGGGGGGCTGCGGCGTGGCAGTCTCGTCGAGTGGCTCGCCGGCGGTGGCGCCACGCCAGACGGTGCCGGTGGCGGCACTGCGGCCAGCGGGGCGGTGGCCGGCGACCATGCCGCTGCCGATGTGACCAGCGGCGCCGGGGCGGTCTCGCTCGCCGTCGCGGTTGCCTGTCGGCTGGCTGCGGCTTCGACCGGCCCCAAGACGATCGTGGTGGTCGATCGTGGCGGCTGGTTCCATCCGCCGGCCGTGCTGCCGTGGCTGGACGACTCGCGACAGCTCGTCGTGGCCCGCCCGTCCCATGACGACGATGAGATCTGGGCGATCGACCAGGCGTTGCGATGCCGGGGCGTGGCCGCGGTGGTGGCCTGGCCGCGGGGCGTGGCGGGCCGCTCGGCCTGGGGCGGCCGTGAGCCGATGCGTGCGGGCGGAGGCCGCGGCGGCTCCAAGCCGGGATCGCAATGGACGGTCGCCATGCGGCGCTGGCAGCTCGCCGCGCGGGCAAGCGGCGCAGTCGGGCTTCTGGTGCGGCTGGCCGCGGCGGCCCGTGAGCCCTCGTGGGCCGAGGCCCGGCTGGCTGTCTCACCGCTGCCGGGCGGCACGCTCCTCGAGCGGCGGCTCGAACTCGTGAAGGTGGGCGGCAGCTGGAGCGGCGGGCTCGAAGGCCGGGCCATGGAGACGGTGCTCGATCTCGCGCGGGGGTGCGAGGGCAGGCTGTCGCGGGAGCCGGCCCGTGGCTTCGGGCCACCGCGAAGGCAGCCCGCCGCCGACTGGTCGATCGACCTTCAGGCAGGAGGTCTGTCATGCCGCGCATCATGACGATCTGGCTGCCGCGGTGGCCGGTGCAGCGGCGGCTCGTCGAGCGGCCCGAGTGGCGCAAGCGACCGGTGTTCGTCTGCCGCCGTGAAGCACGGGGGCTCTTGACGGTGGTGTCGTGGGCCTGGGCCGAGCCGCCCGAGCGGCGGCGAGCCGCGATCGGGCCGGGCATGCCGCTGGCCGAGGCCATGGGCGTCTTGGCGCTGGCCTATGGCTCGCAAGCCTGCCATGCCGCCGAGATCGAATCCGACGATCCGGCCGCCGATGCGGCGGCCCTCGAGCAACTGGCCCGCGCATGCCGGCGGTTCGCGCCGGTGGTGGGCGTCGAGGCGGTGCCGCCGGCGACGGGCCGGGGGGCTGCGATGGCGGCCGGCCCGGAATGCCTGCTGCTCGATGTCACGGCCACGGCCGGCTTCTTCGGCGGCGAGGCGGCGCTCGCCCGCACGGCCGCCTGGACGCTCGCGGCCCGGAGCCTGCATGCCCGCACGGCCATCGCCGACACGCCGGCCGCCGCGTGGGCGGCCGCCCACCACACCGATCTCGTGGGCCGGCAGACGCCCCGGGATGCCGGCGGCGGGCATCGCCGCTGGGCCGTCGTGCCACCGGGGGCACAGCGGCTGGCGCGCGGTGACGATGCGGTGCTCGCTCCCCTGCCGCTTTCGGCCCTGCGGCTCGAGCCACAGGCCGGCGACATGCTCCGCGAGGTCGGCGTCGACACGATCGGCGGCGTGCTGCGGCTCTCGGCCAAGAGCCTGGCGTCGCGGTTTCCCGAGAGCGTCTCGCGGCGGCTGGCCGAGTTCACGGGCACGCGGCCCGAGCCGATCGCGCCGCCCCGTGGCGAGGAGTTGCCGCAGGCCACCCACGACTTCGAGCTGCCGCTGTCGCTCGCCTCCGTCGACGAGACCATGCTCGCCGGCCTGCTCGAAACGCTCGTGGGGCGATGTGTCTCGCCGCTCGCCGCCCGGGGCGAAGGCATCGTGTCGCTGCAGGTGCGGCTCGAGCCGGCCGTGTCGGCCAGCGCCGGTGCCGCAACCACGGCTGCACCTGTCGTGATCGACGTCGGCTTGTTTCGCCCGAGTGCGGCGCCGCGGCACGTGGTCGAACTCGTGCGGCTGCGCATGGGCCGGATGCGGCTGCCCCGCGAGATCGGAGCGATCGCCGTGGACGTGTTGGCCACCGGGCCGGTCGAGTGCCGGCAGCGGCCGCTCTTCGACACCGCACCGGAGGGCATGGCCGGGGCGACGGCTGCATCGCAGGCCGGGGAGGTGTCGCTCCTGCTCGATCGGCTCGCGGGCCGGCTCGGTCGCCCGGCCGTGTTCGAGCCGCGCGCCGTCGCCGACGCCCAGCCCGAGCATGCGTGGATCGCCGGGCCGCCCCGTCCGCCGGCGGCACCGCGGGCTTCCAGCCCGCGGCCGCGCTCGAAGCCAGGCAGTTCACCGCGTGCCGGTCATGCTGCCGGAATCCGTGCCGCCGCGGGCCGGCGGCCCATCTGGATGCCGCCGCGGCCGGTGCCGCTCGAACCCTTGCAGGCCGGCATGATCGCGGTCGTGCCCGACGGGCCGCCGGTGCGGTTTCGGCTGGGCGGCGCGGTGCACCGCATCACGCAGGCCCATGGTCCCGAGCGGATCGAGACGGCCTGGTGGCGGGGGGCGACGGTCCGCCGCGACTACTACGTGGTGGAGACAGAGTCGGGCGCGAGGTTCTGGCTCTTCCGGCGGCTCGGCCGCGCGGCCCGAGGGGCGCGGGGCTGCAACTGGTATCTGCACGGCGTGTTCGCGTGAATGGAATGCATGTGGCATTTGGAAGCACGATGAACCCGCCCGAACCTGGGCTGTCGCAATGGTGGTGAGCACACCTTCTGCCTCATGTAAGCCCCTCGGCGCGAGCCGAGGGGATGACGCGTGCCACGTCGTTTGGCGTTGGGCCACTGAGGCTGTCTGGGATGGCAGGCGTCATCCCCCTTGCTTGCGCAAGGGGGCTTTGATGACGGCCGCAAAGCCCGTGCCAACTTCGTCGGAACAGTGAGCAGGAGGGGCTGAAGGAATGACACACATCGCACCGCGGTATGCCGAGCTTCATTGCACGAGCAACTTCTCGTTCCTGCAGGGGGCGTCGCACCCCGAGGAGCTCGTCGCCCGGGCGGCCGAGCTCGGCTACGAGGCGCTCGCCATCACCGACCGGGCCACGCTCACGGGCATCGTGCGGGCCCACGGCGCCGCCAAGCAATCCGGGCTGAAGCTCGTGATCGGAGCCCACCTCGAGCCGATCGACGCCGCGCCGCTGGTCGTCTGGGCCGCCGATGCGGTCGGCTATGCCAATCTCTGTCGGCTGCTCACCCACGGCTATGCCCGGGCGGCCGAGGCGGGCCGGGATCACGAGCCGCCTCGGCCTGCCGCTGGCGATGACGACGACCCGCCGGCGGGCCGGGCCGGCGGCTGCCTCCTCACCGGTGACGACATCGCCCGGCATGCCCACGGTCTCTTGGCCGGCGTGCCGCTGGCGGCACTCGCCCGCGCTCCTGATGCCGGGCCCTGCGACGACGATCGCCTGCGGGCTGCGACCGAGCAGCTCGCCCACTGGCGGTGGATCTTCACCGACCGGCTCTGGGCGCTCGCCGAGGTGGCCCTCGAGGGAGGCGACGCCGAGCGGCTCGGGTGGTTTGGCCGCGTGGCCCGCATGGCCGGCGTGCCGATCGCGGCGGCCGGCGACGTCCGCTACCACGAGCGGAGCCGCCTGCCGCTCTTCGACGTGCTCGCGGCGGTGCGGCACCGCGGCACCGTGGAGGGCATCCGCGCGAGGCTGCTGGCCAACGGCGAGCGGCACCTTCACGAGCGCCGGCGGATCGCCGAGCGGTTCGCGGCCCTGCCCGGCGCGGTCGAGCGGTCGGCCGAGATCGCCGCCCGCTGCACCTTCTCCCTCGACGAACTGAAGTACGAGTATCCCCTCGCCACCGTGCCCCCCGGCCGCTCGGCGAGTGAGCAGCTCGCGCATCTGGCCTGGAAGGGGGCCCGCCAGCGGTATCCCGAGGGGATTCCGGAGAAGGTTCGCGAGCTCGTCAGCCACGAGCTCGCCCTGATCGCCGAACTGGGCTACGAGGCCTACTTCCTCACCGTCTTCGACATCGTGCGGTTCGCCCGGCGGCGGGGCATCCTCTGCCAGGGCCGCGGCTCCGCGGCCAACTCGGCGGTCTGCTACTGCCTGGGGGTCACCTCGGTCGACCCGGCGCGGATGAACGTCCTCTTCGAGCGGTTCGTGAGCCGGGAGCGGCGAGAGGCCCCCGACATCGACATCGACTTCGAGCACCACCGCCGCGAGGAGGTGCTCCAGTACATCTACGAGACCTACGGCCGCGACCGGGCGGCGATGACGGCCGAGGTGATCTCGTATCGGCTCCGGTCGGCCGTCCGCGACGTGGGCAAGGCGCTGGGGCTGTCGCTCGACCGGGTCGATGCGCTGGCCACCGTGCTCGACGTGGGCGATTCCATCGCGGAGCTGCCGACGCGGCTGGCCGAGGCGGGGCTCGACCCCGCGGGCGACACCGGCACGAGGCTCGTGTCGCTCGTCGGCCAGCTCGTCGGCTTTCCGCGGCACCTCGGCCAGCACGTCGGCGGCATGGTGATGACGCGGGGTCGGCTCACCGATCTCGTGCCCGTGCAGCCGGCCACGATGCCCGGCCGCACGATCGTGCAGTGGGACAAGAACGACCTCGACGAGCTCGGCATCCTGAAGGTCGACTGCCTCGCCCTCGGCATGCTCACGGCGATCCATCGGGCCTTCGACCTGGTGGCGCAGTCGGGCGGCCCGCAGCTCACGCTGGCCACCGTGCCGGCCGAGGATCCGGCCGTCTACGAGATGATCTCGCGGGCCGACACGGTGGGCGTGTTTCAGATCGAAAGCCGGGCGCAGATGAGCATGCTGCCACGACTCAAGCCGAAGTGTTTCTACGACCTCGTGATCGAGGTGGCGATCGTGCGGCCGGGGCCGATCCAGGGGGACATGGTGCATCCCTACCTGCGGCGGCGGGCGGGCGAGGAGCCCGTCACCTACCCCAACGACACGATCCGCGAGGTCCTGGAGAAGACGCTCGGCGTGCCCCTCTTTCAGGAGCAGGCGATGCGGCTGGCGGTGGTGGCGGCCGGGTTCACGCCTGGCGAGGCCGATCAACTCCGGCGGGCGATGGGCGCCTGGCGGCGGCCGGGCGTGATCGATGAGTTTCACAGGAAGCTCGTCGACGGGATGCTCGCCCGCGGGCTTTCCCGGCAGTTTGCCGAGCAAGTCTTCAACCAGATCCGGGGCTTCGGCGAATACGGCTTCCCCGAGTCGCACGCAGCGAGCTTCGCGCTTCTGGTCTACGTCTCGGCCTGGCTCAAGTGTCATCATCCGGCGGCCTTCACGGCGGCGCTCCTGGGCAGCCAG
>JBJTAA010000417.1:0-3907 GCA_046090525.1 Planctomycetota bacterium | reverse complement strand
CGTTCCAATGGTCCTCAACATTCCCCTTCTTCTGTGCGTGCCCCCCGACCGTCTCCGCCGAACCTGCTGAGCGCCTACGAAGCCACGGGACTGCGCAAATCAGCGACTCCGAGCACCAACCGACGAGGCTTCAGGCTCCCCGTGCCCCGGGAGCCGGCGTATGCCGCCAGCGAAGCCAGGATGGCGAAGCGCAAGCGGCATCCGAGTGAGCGAGGGCAGGATGCCCGCAGCGAACGTCCGGCGACGGGGTACGGGGAGCCTGAAGCCGGGGTGGGCGAGTTGACGCTCCGTGCGTCGGCAGTGTCGACGCGAGAACGACGCCAAACGGGATCGAGGCTTTTTACTTTTCGCGAGCGGCGAGCGTCTGGCCGTAAGGTAGTGATCTGACGGTGCCATCTTCCGCCACCAGCACGCCCGCCTTGAACACCTTCGCCGGCATGGCGAACATCGCCGCGAGATCGCGGTCGGGCCGGTAGCAGGCGATGTCGGCGTCGGCCCCGACGCCGAGGTGTCCCTTGTGGGTGAGGCCCGCGATCCGCGCCGGTGCCGCCCGCGTGACGATGCAGAGTTCTTGGAGCGTGTACTCGCGGTCGATGCCGACGAGCGGGCTCTTCGCGCGGACGCGGGGATGGATCCGGGCCAGCGCCTCGCGCCGGAAGGCGGCGTCGCCCAGGAGCCGCATCAGGTGCGGGTAGGCGGTGAAGTGGGCGCCGTTCGGGTGATCCGTCGAAAGCGCGAGCCGCCAGGGATCGCTGGCGGTGAGGAACCATTCCAGGCCGATCGCCCACTGCCAGGCGTGGATCAGGTTCTTCTCCTTGTAGGCGATCGGCAGGACGCCGCAGCCCCCTTCGAGGTGGCCGTCGTGGGAGACCAGCGGCACGCCGGTGGCGTGGGCGAGGTGCTCGGCGGCGGCCGAGTCGCCCGTCATCGCGACGGTGCCGCCGAAGAGCACCTGCCCCACGTCGAGCGTGAGGTCGTCGTGGGCGTTGAAGAACTCCACCGCCGGGGCGACGCCCGAACCGAACGAGCCCTCGTCGAGTTCACCGCCGGAGTAGCTGTGAAACTGCACGTGGGCGAGATGCGCCCGCCGGCCGGCGAGCGACTTCATCGTCTCGAGCAGCGTCCGCCAGTTGCCCGGCAGGCCGAGGTTCGCCGTGTGGACGTGGAGCGGGTGGGGCAGGCCGAGGTCGGTGACGGCTTCGGCGAGCCGCTCGAGCAAGAGACGGGGCGTGAGCGAGTCGCCGGGCAGCGGCGTGTCGAGGTCGTGATGGTCGCCACGGCGGCCGTGCTTCCAGAAGGCGGGGCCGCCCGGGTTGGCCACCTTCACGGCCCACCCGGCGCCGGCCGCGATCGCCGCGGCGAGGAGCCGGCGGAGTTCACGGCCGTCGTTCCGTGCGGCAGCCGCGAGCACGTCGGCCTGATCGGCGGCGAGCAGGTAGATGCCCTTGTCGAGGATCGGCAGTTCGGCGAGCTCGCGGTGGGCGATCCCCGCCGCGGCCACGGCGATCGCGGCGTCGAACACCGTCGTGTAGCCGAGCGCTGCGTAGAGGGCGCCGGTGGCGTGGATCGTGGGCACGGCGGCGGGCGCCGCGCCGCGGCGGCCGCGGGCCAACTGCGGCGCGATCCGCCGGCCGGCGGCCACCTTGGGGCCGGCGACGTGGCTGTGGAGATCGACGCCACCCGGCATCACCACCAGGCCGGTCGCGTCGATGCGCGTGAACCGATCGGCGTCGGCCGGCCGCTCCACGATCCTGCCGTCCTCGACCCAGATGTCGGCCACCACGCCATCGCGGCCGGTGGCCGGATCGTGGATCGTGCCGCCTGCGAGCACGAAGCGGTCGCCTTTGACCGTGCGGTCGCTCATGACGCGGCTCCGGAGGCGAGCCGCGCGCGAAGCGCGGTCAGCAGGGCGGCAGGTGAATCGGCGCGCGAGGTCGTCGGCCCGCCGACGGGGAGTTCCCGACCGTCGGCCCGCAGGATCGTGCCGGCAGCCGGTCCGCAGCGGAGGTGAACGCACGGCCCCGCACAACCCGGTGGCTCCTCCTGGCGATCGTCGATTCGCACGACGGCCAGATCGGCCGCCCGCGCTGCGATCGCCGCCTCGGCCTCGGCGGAGAGTCGGCCAACGGCGACCACGGCATCGACCTCGCCCCGGGCGATCAGGGCTGCGGCCGAGCACTCCGCCGGCCGAAAGTCACCGCCGAAGCGGTCGGCCCGGGCGATGGCGCCGGCAGCGCCGTAGCGCCAAGTGAGCAGGGCCGCGGCCCCGGCCGGATTGCCGAGCGTTCCGATCGGCACGGCGGTCAGCGGCGCGACGAACGCCGGCCGCTCGTGGGCGATGCTGCGGACGAGCAGGTTCACCGCCCAGGTGGTCAGCCCGAGCGGGTCGCCGTCGCGGCAGGTCACGAAGCCGACGCAAGCCGTTGCTCTGACCGTCGCGGCCAACTCGCGGCACGCGTCGACCAGGGGGGCGGCGGCGGAGTTGTCTGCCGGAGGTTCGTGGCCGAGCAGGATCGCGTGCAGTAGCCGAGCGGCATCGACCGCCGAGTCTGCGGGCAGCCGGAGGTGGTCGGCGTGGGCGACGGGATTCGGACCCACCGCGACCACGCGGCGCGGGCCGCCGCTGACCGGGGGCGGCGCGAGAAACTCCTCGGTGAATCCAGGCTCACAGGCCTCGGGGTCGCAGAACCAGCAGATGACGAGGTGAGCCCGATCCCGGAGTTCCTCGAAGTCGGCCGTGATCGATCCGGTGCGGGCCACGAGCGGCCCCGCGGGGCTCGCGGCATCCGCGGCCCCGGCATCGATCGCCGCCCCGAGCGCTTCGGCGAGGTCGCAGGCCGCCTGCGCGGCCTCGAGCGTCGCGTCCGTCAGGCCCGTGACGACCACCCGCCGGGCGGCGCAGAGGAGCGCGGCCGCCCGGTCGAGGAGGCCTGCGGGCGGGGGCGCGGCAGTCGGCTGCCCGGTGGTGTTCGCCGGGCGGCTCACGGCTTGGGCAGCACCCAGATGTTGCGGTACCGGACGGGGTTTCCGTGGTCCTGCAGGAACAGCGGGCCGGCCGGCGTCTCCGTGCCCCGCGGCCCGCCCGGCGTGATCTGCGGCACCTCGACGTCGTCGTGGACCACCACGCCGTTGTGCCGCACCGTCATCCGGGCGTTGGCCACCTTCTTGTCGCCCTCGAACCGCGGCGACGTGATCTCCACGTCGTAGGTCTGCCAGGCCAGCGGCGGCAGGCACATGTTCACGCTGGGCGCGGCGACGGAGTAGACGCCGCCGCACTCGTTGTTCTTTCCCTCCAGGCCGAAGCTGTCGAGCATCTGCACCTCGTAGCGGCCCTGGATGTAAGCGCCGCTGTTGCCCCGGGCTTGGCCGCGATCGAGCGGCTGGTAGGGCAGGCGAAACTCGATGTGCCAGAGGGCGTCGCCGAACTCCCGCTTCGTGGTCACGCCTTCCATCAGGAGGCCATCTTCGCTGATCCGGGGGTTTTCCAGCTTGGTGTTCTCGTCCACCGGTCCTGCGCCGTCGAAGATCACGACCGCCCCCTCGGGCGGCGCGGCGCCGAGCGAGGGACTCTTACGCTCGACCCTGGAGAGCGAGCCGATCGCCTTGCCGGTGTCGTCGAGCACGACGAGCATGCCGCCGCGGATCTCTCCCCGGCGCTTCGTGCCGCTGAGGTCGACGCCCTCGATTTTCACGACGTCTCCCTCGCGCACGCCCGAGCCCGTGATCTTCTCCGGGGCCTGCCAGCCGTCACCGGGAAGCCCGCCGGGGTAGGCCACGACCGAGAACTTGCCGTCGCCGAGGGCGATCACCTGCACGCCGAACTTCGTCTCGCCACCGTCGTGCTGGACGACGCCGGCGTACTCCCCCTGAAACGGGAAGTCGGCGTCGGCGGCGGTCGGATCGGTGA
>JBJTAA010000416.1:0-8369 GCA_046090525.1 Planctomycetota bacterium | reverse complement strand
GTCGTCGATCGGCGTCGTCTGGGAGAAATAGTCGATGAAGCCCGGCTGGTCGACGAGGTCGCGGTACACGGCCCACGATCGCTCGGCCATCCGGGCGATGAGCGCCGTCCACTCCGCCGCCGGCGCCGCGCGGCGGACGCTCGACGCCACGAGCGTGGCCCAGGTCACCTGCTCGAGGTGGCGGCGGGCGATCTCGACGTCGTCGTAGCGTTCGGCGAGCACCTCGCCCTGTTCGGTGAGTCGGAGGCTGCCGTCGAGCGTCTAGGGGGGCAGCGAGAGGATGCCTCGGGCCGCCGGGCCGCCGCCCCGGCCGAGCGAGCCGCCCCGGCCGTGGAAGAAGGTGAGCTTCACGCCGCAGTTCGCCGCGGTCGCGTGCAGCCGCTCCTGGGCCGACTGCAGCCCGCAGCAGGCGGCGAGATACCCGCCGTCCTTGGTGCTGTCAGAGTAGCCGACCATCACCATCTGCCGGTCGCCGCGGCCGGCGAGGTGCTCGCGATAGGCGGGCTCGGCGAGCATCGTCGCGAGCGTCTCGTGCGCCCGGGCCAGGTCGTCGATCTTTTCAAAGAGTGGCACGACTGCGATGTCGTGCGCCGCGACCGGCAGGCCGGCGGCGCGGGCCCGCTCCCGGGCCCACCGCCAGAGCCAGAGCACGCCCAGCACGTCGGCCGGGCACCGGGTCAGGCTCACGATCGCGCCGCCCAGGCACTCCGGCCCGTACCGGACGGCGGCGGCATGAAGCACCTCGAACAGGGCCAGCGTATCGGCGGCCAGCGGCGGCAGGTTTTCGCGGGGCACGTCCCCGACGGCACCGAGCGACTCGACGAGGAGCCGGGCCCGGGCCGCCTCGTCGAGCGCGGCATAGGCGGCGGCGTCGGGCACGAGGCCCGCTGCGGCGAGGATCGCCCCGAGGATGTCGGCGTAGGCGCGGGCGTCCTGGCGGACGTCGAGGCGGGTCATGTGGAGGCCGAAGGTGCGGGCGAGGTCGAGCCAGGCCTGTGGCGGCGAGTCGGGCGCCAGGCCGTGGTCCTGCTCGAGGCAGTCGACGAGCAAGGCCACGTCGGCGGCGAACTCTTCGCCCGAGCGGTAGGCGAGCGGCGCGGGCCCGTCGCCGGTGAGCGTGACCTGGCGGGCCGCTTCCAGCCGCAGGCGGATCATGGCCAGCCAGCGGCGGTAGATGAGGTGCTCGTGCCACTGGGAGAGCGCGGCGGCGAGCGGTTCGTGGGCGGCGATGAGGGCGGCGAGCCGGTCCGCCAGCGGACGGCCGCCGGAGGCGGCCTGGAGCGAGATCGTGAGCATCTCGTCGAGCCGAGCGCACCATTCGAGATGCCCGTCGATCGCGGCCTGCCGCAGCCGCAGCAGCGTGGCGGCGGTGACGTCGGCCGTCACGAAGGGATTGCCGTCGCGGTCGCCCCCCATCCACGAGCCGAAGGTGAGGAACGTGGGCACGCGGAAGGCGTGGCCGGGATAGGCCGCGGCGAGTGCCTGGCGGAGCGAGGCGTGGACCTGCGGGACCGCCTCCCAGATGCGCGGCATCACCGACAGGCCCCGATCCACCTCGTCGAGCACGCTCGGACGGGAGGGGCGAAGAAACTCGCTCTGCCAGAGGACCGCGAGCTCCGTGTGCATCTCGGCCTCGAGCCGCCGCCGCTCGCGGGGCAGGAGGTCGGGGTGGTCGAGCGCCTCGAGGCTCTTGCGCATGCGCCGGAGCTTGGCCCGGATGCTCCGCCGCTTGGCCTCGCGGGGGTGGGCCGTGAAGACGAGCTCGACGGCCAGGCGGTCGAGGGCGTCCTGCACGTCGTCGGCCGAGAGGCCCCGCTCCCGGAAGGTGGCGATCCCGCCGGCGAGCGACTCCTCGAGCGGCGCCGGATCGCGGCGTCGCTCCCGGTCGCGCAACACGCGGACCCGCTGGCGGTCCTCGGCGATGTTCGCCAGGTCGAAATACACGCTGAAGGCGCGGGCCACGATCGACGCCTGCCGTTCGTCGAGGGAGGTGATCCGCTCGTCGAGCGCGATGCCGGCGGTCTGGTTGCCCGCCCGACGGTCGCGGGCCTGCCCCCGGATCTGCTCCACGAGCGCGAGGGCGTCGGGCCCCTCGAGTTCGCGGATCACGCCGCCGAGCATGTCGCCGAGCAGGCGGATGTCGCGGCGGAGGAGTTCATCGTCGACCACGGGGCGATTCGGCGGGGAGCGGACGGGGGCAGCGGCCGAGTTTAACCAGCATAGAAGCCACACATCGTGCGCCAACCTTAGGGCCCAGGGACGTGCCTGGGGGCGACGCTCGGCAACAGTGGCCGCGGGCCAGTGCCCCGAGGAGTGTGAAAGTGGCCGCGGGGCTGTGACCTGCGGAATGTGTGGCCCACGTTCGCCGACGACCGAGCGCCGACCGGGATCCGGCCCGGCTTCGACGGGATGAAATCCCGTCGCCACTTTGTGCGACCACTGGCTTCCGGCAACGTCTGGAGCCAGACAAAAGTGGCCGCGTCGAACAGAAGTGGCCGCGGGTCTGTGACCCGCGGAATGCGTGGCCCACGTTGGCCGACGACGGAGCGCCGACCGGGATCCGGCCCGGCTTCGACGGGATGAAATCCCGTCGCCACGTTGTGCGAGTCGCCACCCGTCGCACCACGGTCGGTATGCTGGTCGGTATGCGTCGCTGCCTCCCGCTCTTTCTTCTTGCCAGCCAACTCCTGCCGGGCGTGCCCGCGCCGGCCCAGCCACCGGCGACCGCGCGATCGGCGCCCGATCCGGTCCGCATGCTCCAGTGCGAGGCCGAGGTGTCGGGCGTGGCGACGTGGGGCCATTGGGGCGACCAGCCAGACCGCTACGTCTCCTGGTCGAACCACTCCAACCGGCTGATTCCGGTCTACACCTTCGGCATCGGGCTCGACGCCGTGGCCGGGGCCAACAGCATCTACCGTGACGAGAGCCGGCTGCGCGAACTCTACGGCCGCCTGCCCGAGCACACGCTCAATCCCCAGGCCGACTACTTCGATCAGACCGACGTCTACCGGCTGCAACTGGCGGCGGCCGACGCCGGCAAGAGGTACGTCGTCGTGGTGGTCTTCGACGGGCTCGACTGGGTGACGACGCGGGCCGCCGCGATCGCCACGACGGGGCGCGTCGCCTACTCGGAGGGACGCGGCACCGGCTTCGTGTTCCAGGACTACCGGGGCTGCTCCACCGACTACGGGCTGTTCGTCACGAGCCCCGCGAACGACGGCACCAAGGCCGACGTCGATGCCCAGGCCGTGAAGAACCCGGGGGGCCAGACGCCCGGCGGCTACGACGCCAGCCGGGGCGGCGCCACGGCGTGGGGCCCGCGGCCGAACCTCGCCTACCTCATCGGTCGCGACCGCGACCGGCCCCATGCCGTCACCGACTCGGCCGCCTCGGCCACGTCGCTCTTCACCGGGCGGAAGACCTACAACGACGCGATCTCGGTCGACGCCCAGGGAGCGCAGCTCGAGCCCATCGCCCGCCTGCTGCAGCGGCGGGGCTTCGCCACCGGCGTGGTCACGAGCGTGCCGGTGCCGCATGCCACGCCAGGCTGCGCCTACGCCAACAACGTGTCGCGCGACGATTACCAGGACATCGCGCGGGATCTCCTCGGCGAGCCGTCGGTGAGCCACCCGGAGCCGCTCCCGGGCCTCGACGTGGTGATCGGCGCGGGCTGCGGTGTCTCGACCGACGACGACTTCGTCCAGCAGGGGCGGAACTTCGAGCCGGGCAACAAGTACGTGGCCGACTCGACGAGGCGGGCGATCGACGTCGCCTCCGGGGGCCGCTACCTCGTGGCGGAGCGCACGGCCGGCCGCCGCGGCGACGAGCTGCTCATGGACGCGGCCCGTGCCGCGGTCGAGCGCAAGCTGAGGCTGTTCGGCTTCTTCGGCACGCCCCAGGGCAATCTCCCGTTTCGCACCGCCGACGGCGACTTCGATCCCGGCAACTGCAATCCCGAGGCGGCCGGGGGGCCCGACGAGGACCGGCTGCGGAAGAAGTACGGCTCGCAGATCCACTACTCCGACGCCGAGATCGACGAGAATCCGACGCTGGCCGACATGACGCGGGCGGCGCTCGAGGTGCTCGGTCGCCGGGAGAGGTTCTGGCTCATGATCGAGGCGGGCGACGTCGACTGGGCCTCCCACGCCAACAACATCGACACGGCGATCGGGGCGGTGCAGAGCGGCGACGCCGCGTTTCAGGCCGTGGTGAAGTGGATCGAGCGGCACGACGCCTGGGCCGATGCGGCGGTGATCGTGACGAGCGACCACGGCCACCTGTTCGTGCTCACCGAACCCGAGGCGTTCGCCCGGCCGTAGCTGGGAGCGACTCCCGGAGCGGCGGGCATCCTGCCCGCCGAAACCGGGTGCATGGCGAGCGTAGACCGCGGGCAGGATGCCCGCGGCCACTTGGGGCAGGATGCCCGCGGCCACTTGCGCGGCCTGCATTCCGCAGCTACCATGTCGCGATTCACCCCCCGGAGCCCAGCATGACCGCCCCGTCCCGCACCCCGATCGTCGCCGGCAACTGGAAGATGAACCTCGACCGCTCCCGGGGCGTGGCCCTGGCCGCCGCCGTGGCGGGCCGCCGGGCCGAAGCCGCGGGCGTGGACCTCGTGCTCTGTCCGCCGGCCGTCTACGTGGTGCCGGTGGTCGAGGCCGTGGCGCAGGGGGGCGGCGGCGTGGCCGTGGGTGGCCAGAACGCCTCCGACAAGGAGAGCGGGGCCTACACGGGCGAGGTCGCGCCGCCGATGCTCCTCGACGTCGGCTGTCGCTACGTGATCCTCGGCCACTCCGAACGGCGGACCCTCTATGGGGAGACCGACGCGGCCGTGAATGCCAAGGCCAAGGCGGCGTTGGCCGCCGGCCTGGTGCCGATCGTCTGCGTGGGCGAGACGCTCGAGGAGCGGGAGGCCGGCCGGACCGAGGCCGTGGTCACCGGGCAGGTGCAAGGGTCGCTCGCCGGGCTCGATGCGGCGGCGCTCGAGAAGACGGTGATCGCCTACGAGCCGGTGTGGGCGATCGGCACCGGCCGGGTAGCCACGCCCGCGCAGGCCCAGGAGGTGCATGCCCTAATCCGTCGCCTGCTCGGCGGGCTGGCTTCCGCGGCGACCGCCGCGCAGGTCAGGATCCAGTACGGCGGCAGTGTGAAGCCCGACAACGCCGCCGACCTGGCGGCCTGCCCCGACATCGACGGGGCGCTCGTGGGCGGAGCCAGCCTCAAGGCCGACGACTTCCTGGCCATCGCCAAGGCCTTCGCGCCGGCCCGGGCCTGAGGCCGCGGCGGCGCGGGGCCGGGTTCCACGCGGCGGCGGTCTCGGGCTATGATTCGGCCTTGCCGGGACGTCGTCCGGCGGCGCTACTCGGAGCCCCACGCCCCATGACCCTGCTCGTCCGCTTCACGCTCGGCTTCATGCTCGTCTTCATGGCCCTGTTCCTGATCGCGCTGGTACTCATCCAGCGGGGCCGGGGAGGCGGGCTGGCGGGTGCCTTCGTAGGCGCCGGCGGCCAGAGCGCGTTCGGCACCAAGGCGGGCGATCTGTTCACGCGAATCACCGTGGTCGTGGCGTCGATCTGGATCCTGCTGTGCATCCTGGCGACGAATGTGCTGGGCACGCGGACGTCGCGGATCTCGCCGGCCCTCGGCGGAGCGGCCGCCTCGGCCGACGCCACCGGCGGCGTCGACATGCAGCCGGCCGAGCCGGAGACGAAGCCCGAAACGACGCCCGACGCCGGGGCGAAGACCGAGCCGGAGCAGAACGGCGCCCCGCAGCCCGCCACGCCCGCCGGCGATGCCAAGTCGGCCGCCGAGCCCGCTAGCGAGGGCGCGACGTCCGGAGAACCGGCCGCCGGCGCCGGGGCCGCTCAACCGGCTCCGCCCGCCGCCGCGCCGGCAGCGCCGGCGGCGGAGCCCGCGCCGCCGGCCGCCGAGGCCACGCCGCCCGCCAGTCCGGCGGCCAAGTAGCGATCATGCCAGCCAGCATGACCGGCTGCGGCGCGGGGTCGGCTGCCGTCGGCGAGAACACGTGCCGCGTCGAGTTGCGGACGGTCAACAACCGGGCGTTCAAGTTCTCGTTGCGGGCCCGCGAGGGCCTGCTGGGCCTCGAGTCGCGGGCGGAGGCCCTGGTGCGCCGGCACGTGCAGCGGGGCACCGTCCACATGGTGTTGGAACTGGGTGGGCCCGCGGCGGCGGCGACGCGGCGGCTCGACCGCGTGCAACTGGCGGCATATCTCGAGGAGCTCGAGGATTTTTGTGCCGGCCACGGTCTCGCCGTTCCCACGCAGGTCGACGGCCTCCTGTCGCTGCCGGGAGTGACCTCCGACGCCCCGCCCGAGGCGGCTGCGGTGGAGCAGGCCTGGCCGCTGGTGGCCGAGGCGACGGAACGGGCGCTTGCGGCCCTCGACCGCATGCGGCGGGCCGAGGGAGACGCCCTGGCCGCCGACATGCGGGCCATCTGCGGCGAGATCACCCGCCTCGTGGCCGGGATCCGCACGCGGGTGCCGCAGGCGGTCGAGCGGCAGCGCGGCCGGCTGGTCGAGCGGGTCGCGAGCCTGCTCGGCGAACGGGGCGTGAGCCTGTCGGAGGCGGACGTGGCCCGGGAGATCGCCCTGGTCGCCGATCGCAGCGACGTGGCCGAGGAACTGGTGCGGCTCGAGAGCCATGTGGCCCAGTTCGAGCGGCTGCTCGGCGAGGAGAGCCCGGGCCGGCAGCTCGACTTCCTGGCGCAGGAGTTGGCGCGGGAGGCGAACACCGTGGCCGCCAAGAGCGCCGACGTCGAGATCGCCCACGCCGTCGTGGAGCTGAAGACCCGGATCGAACGCCTCCGCGAGCAGGTCCAGAACCTGGAGTGAGCGGTGGTCGCGGCGGCGCCCGCGCCCGACCGCCGTGGTCCGCAGAAGTGGCCGCGGGTTTTCAACCCGCGGAATCCGGTGTGACGTCCGGCTGACGCTCCGGAGCCGGATGAATAGCCGGGCCGTTTTCGGCGGGATGGAATCCCGCCGCCACTTTCTGGGGGCGTGACGCGTCTGGCCCGTCGCGGGGCTGTCGCAGCCAGCCGTCTTGGGTACAACATCTGGATGGCAGACAGGCCCGGAAAACTCGTGGTCATCTCCGGCCCCTCGGGCGTGGGCAAGACCACGCTCCTGCGCAAACTCCTGGCCGCGTTCCCGGAGCTCGTACCCAGCGTCTCGGCCACGACGCGGCCGCCCCGCACAGGGGAGCAGGACGGGGTCGACTACCACTTCCTCGCGCCGGAGGAGTTCGACCGGCGGCGGGCGGCGGGCGAGTTCCTGGAGTGCTGCCGGGTGTATGGCAGGGAGCACTGGTACGGCACCCTCGTCGCGGAGGTCGCCCCCCGTCTCGCGGCCGGAAAGTGGGTCGTGCTCGAGATCGACGTGGAGGGTACACTCTCCGTGATCGAGAAGTACCCGCACGCGATCACCATCTTCGTCGAGCCCTCCCATCCCGACCAGTTGCTCGAGCGGCTCCGCGGCCGCGGCACGGAGTCGCCGGAGGCGATGGCCCGACGGCTGGAGGTGGCCCGCCGGGAGCTTCTCGAGGCCCACCGCTACCGCCACCGCGTCGTCAACGAGAACGTCGACGAGGCGCTCGAGCGGGTGCGGCAGATCCTCGCCGCCGAGGGCTTCGCTCCGGCGACGGGCAGACCGACCACGGCATCGACACCCACGACCAAGCGAGGAGTCAGCGCATGATCGACGACCTGCGGGAAGAGGCGATCGTCAACAAGGTGGGAGGGCGGTTCAAGCTCTCCACGCTCATTCAGAAGCGGATGGTGGCGCTCAACGCGGGCGGCCGACCGCTGGTGGACATCAACTCCGACGACAAGATGCAGATCGTCATCGAGGAGATCAAGCAGGACAAGATCTACCTCGACACCTCGATGAACCTGCGGATCACCGGCGAATCGACCGAGGCTGGCGGCCCGCTCGACTTCGATCCCACGTTGCTGTAGGAGCCCGGTCGGGCCGCGGATGGCCATCCAAGCCCCCTTGCGCAAGCAAGGGGGATGACGCGTTCCACGCCGTCACTCCAAGCGCCGCGACGCCGTCAGTCGGCGGGGGCGATCTGGTGGCTCGGTCGGATTTCTGGGGCAACTCATCGATGGGCATGGTTGGCGGCATCCCCCCAGCTCGCGCCGGGGGGCTTGTATCGACGCAAGGCGTCATCATGAGGCATCCCGGCCGGCCGTGCCGGAGTAAAATCCAGTCATGAGCGTCGCGGGCCGTGAGATCGTGCTGGGCGTGAGCGGCGGGATCGCGGCCTACAAGGCGGCGGCCCTGACGAGCATGCTCGTGCAGCGCGGGGCCGGCGTGACGGCCGTGCTCACCCGCAACGCCCGGCGGTTCGTG